>NZ_JBHZDA010000160.1:0-8671 GCF_042755665.1 Streptomyces sp. NPDC059142 | reverse complement strand
GGGGGCGGGGGGGGCGGGTGGGGGGGGGGTGGGAGCTACTCCCTCTCACACGCGCGTCCGCCGCCGGTCCGGCCCGCGTCGCCCCGCGTTCGGGCCGTTCCCCTCTGGAAGGAACCACGACCCATGAACCACATCGTCACACTTCAGGACGCTGTTACCGCGTTCGCTCCGTGGACGGAGCCGACCGCCGCTGAGCTGGACGCGATCGAGCAGGAGATGCCCGTCATCACGGCGGACATCGCCCTGCTGGACGCGCAGATCATGACGCTGGACCGGCCGGTTACCGAGCTGGACGCCCGGCGGATCCGCCGGGCCCACAACCGGCTGCTGACCGCCCGCCGGGAACTCTCGAACCGCTCCGCCACGGTGGAGCTGTCCGGGGGTGCCGCATGAGTGCCGAGGACGCGAGGCTGAGCGCCGCGCACGCGGAGATGAAGGCGGAGATCGCCCGGACCGACACCAAGGCGTCGCTGCTGCTCGCCTTCATCGGCGCGCTGCTGGCCGGTGTGTGGACGGTCGCCAAGGATGTGCACATGCCCGTGGCCGCGTACGTGGTCGGCGGCGGGGGTGTGGTGCTGCTGGTGACGGCGGCCGGTGTGTTGCTGACGGTGGTCCGCCCGAACCTCTCCGGCTCGGCCGTGACCGGGTTCCCCCTGTGGGCGACGCTCACGGCCGAGGAGATCCAGGATCACCTGACCATCGACCAGCGGGCGCAGGACATCGCGAACCTCGCCCCGATCGCGCTCCGCAAGTTCGCCAGGCTTCAGCGGGCGGTCGACCTGACCCGCGCGGCCGGCGTGCTGCTGATCATCGCGGCTCTGATCGCGGTCGGGGGTGCGCTGTGAGCGCCCGCCTGACCGCGATGGAGGAGCACAGCGTAGAGGTGGCCAGGCGGCTGCTCGCAGACCTGACGGGCATCGACTGGGCGACCGTGACGGAAGACGACCTGGCCTTTCTGGTGGGCCGTTCGACGGTCGTGGTCGCCGCCCTGATCGCGACGGTTGAGGGGGCCGACCGGTGAACCGCAGCGTCACGACCGTACTGCCCGCCGTGGCGATGACGGTCGTCTCGATGGTCCTCACGCTGGCTGTGGTGGTGATGTGGCTGGGCACGGCGATGCCGTGGCTGGTTGCGCTGATCGTCGGTCTGGGGATCGACGGGGGATGGCTGGCCACCCTCGCCTACGAACGCCGCCTGGCCGCGCAGGGCGACCACTCCACCGGCGTCACCGCCGTCGGCTGGTCGTTCGGGGCGGTGGCGACGGGTGTCCTGGTGGCGCACGCGCTCACCGCCGAGACGAACGCCGGCGCGTGGCTCGCCGTTGCCTGGCTGCCCATCGCCGCCAAGGCCCTGTGGCTGGTCCACGGGCTGTGGGAGCGGACCGCGCTCACCGGGGAAGCACTGGAGGCGATCCAGGGCATCCAGCAGGAAGCGCGGGACGAAGCGGCCGTGGCCCGTGCCCGGCTCCGGGCGGAAGCAGCCACCGAGGAGACGCGGCTGACGGCCGTGACGCAGGCCGGCGCCCGCGTCGCACACGTCCAAGCCGAGACCGCCGAAACCCTCTCCCGGGCGTGGTCGACACTGGAATCGGTCCGAGAGGGCGAGGAGACCGGCAGGGCGCTGACCTGTGTGACGACCCCCGTCACACCCGGCGTCACGCCCGGCGTCACGGCCCGTTGGGAACTCCCCGTCTGGGGCCCCACCGAGACCGTGTCCCCCCTGGCGCTGGAGCCGGCGCCCGCGCTCACCGATGACGAACTGGACGCGTTGGTCGACCGGATCCGGCGCAGCGAGACCCCGGACCTGTCGTACCGCGAGATGGCCGTTCGCTTCCGTGCATCCCACTCCGCGTCTGAGGTTCGGTTGCGGGCGGCGTGGAAGCGCGTGGCGGCATGAGCGGGTCGCTGCCGGTCTTCCGGTGGCGGCTCGCCCCGGACGGCTACGCGACCCGCCGTCAGCTCCGCGCGCTGGGACTGCGGCCCGGCGGTCAAGACGTGGCCGCCGAACTCCAGCGCCCCCGCCGCCGGCGCGGCCCGCTGGTCGCCTACCTCTACCGCATCGATCGCGCCCTACCGGTCCGGCCGATGACCCCCGCCCGCCGGGCGGCACTCGCCAAGGCCAACGCGGCCCGGCGGCTGTGTCCCAAGTGCCGTACGGACGCCGGGTACTGCATTCCGGCGTCGCTCGGCATGTGTGTGCCCTGCCACGACTACGGCCCGTACGGGTCGCAGAGGAGTGCCTGAACATGCGTAACGCGGAAGTTCGCCGTGTGGACCGGGAGATCCGGCAGACGGAGAAGAAGCTCGAAGCTCTGCGGAGGGGCGAGTCGTGGCCGTTGAACCGCCGTGAGCGGCGGGTCATGGCCGGCGGCAGCCGCGCGGGCGACCGGATGGGCAGCCTGGTGTCCGTTGCCGACACGCGGCTGACCGCCGAACTGATCGCCCTGCACGGCGAGCGTCAGCGACTGGTCACCGAGACCTCCCGCGCCAAGACCTCCGCCAAGACGTCGAAGAAGTCCTCTGGCTGGTGGTGACCAGCACGTACTGACCGCCCGGGGTGACCGCCTCTTTCCACGGACACGGACACCCCGGGCTCCCTCCCATCTCCCGCCCCCGCCGGGGGCAGTCAGGAGAACTCCCAGCATGACCGAGAACGTCGTCCACCTCCACAAGAGCGCCGACACCCCGACCGACGGAACCGCCCCTACAGTGCTGACCGTCGTCCCCGACCTCCCGGCCGACCCGCCGGTGGTGGCGGTGCCGCTGTGGGTGCGCTCCGGCCGCGCCCTGAAGACCGCCGCCACGCACGAGACCACGAGGACCACCGTCCGGGCGGTGGCGCGGCATGCTCTCTACACGGTCAACGGGGGCCGGATCGTGGCCCGCCGGACTTGGGACGGGCGGACTGGCGCCCGCTACGAACGGATGCTGCGGGCTGCCGAAGCCGCGGGGAACTATGAGGCGGCAACTGAGTGGGAGGAGCGGTTGCAGCGTTTCCGCGCCGCCCGCCACCACCGCCGCATGGACCTTCTCCACTCCCCCGTGGACGCCGCCAAGGGTGTCGCCGTCGGCACCGGGATGGGTATCGGGGTGCTGGTCGCGCTCGGTGTCGTCATGGCGCTGAACACGAAGGATGTCGGGGATGTGATCACCCCGTTGTCTGCGACCGTCGACTTCATCGCCCTGCTCATCCGGATCGTGCACGTGGTGTGGGGGCCGCTGCTGTCCATCGGCCCCTTCCTCGCGCTCCTCGCCTTGTGGATGGTCGGGAGCAAGCAGCAAGCGGCGCCCGCGTGGGCGCTGCCCGCCAACGTCCGGTCGAACGAGGGTGAGCCGATCACGCCGTCGATCGTGGTCAAGGCCCTGCGGGACCTCGGTGTTCCGGCGCTGCGCAACGCCATCAAGGAGATGGGCGACGCAGGCGCTGCGATGCTCGGGCCCATCCGGATCGCCGGATGCGGCGTGGAAGTCGACGTCACCCTCCCGTCGGGAGTGTCGACCAACGAGGTGCAGGGCAAGCGCCGCAAGCTTGCCGAGAACCTGTCCCGGCATGAGCACGAGGTGTTCATCACGATCCCCGAAGCCGCCCGCACGGTCCGGCTGTGGATCGCGGACAGTGGGGCGTTGGATGAGCCGATCGGCCCGTCGCCGCTGGTCACCGACGAGACGATGACCGCCGACTACACCAAGGGCCGCGCCCCATGGGGGCAGGACCTGCGCGGCGACGCCGCCGCCCTGAGCCTCTACCAACGGCACCTGCTCATCACCGGTCTGTCCAACCAGGGCAAGACGGTTGCCCTGCGCTCCCTGGCCCTGTGGCTGGCGCTGGACCGGTCGGTGCAGTTCCTCATGGGCGACCTCAAGGGCGTGGGCGACTGGGCCATGTTCGACGGTCTGGCCAGCACCCTGATCCAGGGGCCGACCGACGAGCACGTGATCCAGGTGACCGAGATGGTCGAAGGCGCGGTGCACGAGATGAACCGCCGTATCCAGGCCCCGCCCGGCACCCTGTTCCCCGCGCTGATCGTGCTGGTCGATGAGGCGCAGGTCGCGTTCATGTGCCCCCTCAAGGATGAGGACGGCCGCTACTACGGCGGATCCAAGGCCACGTCCCGGTACTTCATGGCCGTACGGAAGATCCACAACCAGGGGCGTGCGGTCAACGTGCTGATGTGGCAGGGCACCCAGGACCCCACCGACCAGAACCTTCCCAAGCTGGTTCGCGAGGGAGCGCACACGCGTGCCTCGCTCGCGCTGGGCACCGAGTCGCAGGCCCGCATGGCGCTGGGGGACAAGGCGGTCGACGGCGGCGCCGCACCGAACCTTCTGCGCCCCGGCCTGGATCAGGGAACCCTGGTGGTCGCGTCGTCCGGCATCGACATCCCCAAGGGCCAGTCGTCCATCACCGTGCGCACGCACTACGTCGATGACGACGCGGCCGTGGCCATCACCGACCGGGCCAAGGCGATGCGCGACGGCGTCACCACCCTCACCGTGATCGAGCGGGGCGAGGAGCGTGCCCCGCTCGCGGACATCGCGGCCGTGGTCGGTGACACCTCCCGCGTCCTCACCCAGGACGTGCTGAAGCGGCTCGCCGCGCTGAACGCGGACGTCTACGGGAAGTGGTCGTTCCTCGACCTCAAGCGCGTCTTGGAGGGCACCGGAGCCGAGCCGTACAAGTCGGACGGCCGCATGGTCGTCGGCCGCGACCGCCTCGCCCGCGCCCTCACCAACCGCGACACCGACGGCGCTGGCGAGGGTTCCGCTTCCGCTTCGGAGTAACAGGGAGCCGACCCCGGGCGGGTCAGGGAGGCAGGGAGAACTCCCTGATCCCCTCCCTGGCCCGCCTCCCTGGCCTTGACCTGCGCGAATGATCGTTCAGGGAGGCAGGGAGGCACCGCAGGCCAGCCCCCTCAAACCCCCTCCACAACGCCCCCGGCAGGGGGTGTCCCCGCCTCCCTGAACCCGCACCGGAAGGGATTCCGCATGTACCCCGACCACACCCCCCACGGCCCCACACACCGCCCCGTGGAACTCCACCAGCCCACCCCCATACAGCCCGCCGTCATGCGCCCGGCGCCCCTCGCTCCGGTCCAGCCGCACACGCTGCCGACCGTCGCGAGCATCGTCCTCCCGGACGGCCGCATCGTCACCGGCTACGCCGTCAGCCCCGCACAGCCGGAGCCGGTCACGGCCAAGCCGGCCGTGTCCCGGACGGCCGTGAACATCGCCCTCGGCGGCGTCGGGTTCCTCGCCGTGAGCGGCGGACTTCTCCTGCTCACCACGTTCATCGCCGCACTCGCCGCGCTGATCCAGCAGCTCATCATTCTCGCCGCCGTCATCTTCGGCGGCTGGATCGCCGTACAGATCCTCACCGGCCGCGACACCAGCGCCGGGACCACGGTCAACATCCGCAAAGCCGTCATCAAGCGCAACCACTTCCACGGCTGACAACGGCTGGGGCGGCCGTCTCTCGCCAAAGTCACGGCCGCCCCGATCTCCCAGCACTCATACAGAACTGGAGACCCCCAGCATGACGCAACCGACTGACGTTCGGCGAGTGGGCGGCTTGCTGCCGCTCGCCCTGGAGTTGGCGGCGCGGCGGTTGCCGGTGCTGCCGCTGCGGGCGGGGAAGCTGCCTGTCGGCAACTGCCCGGCGTGCGCGGCCGTCGCCTGTGGTGGCCGGCCGAACATGCGCGAGGCGGGCCCCTGCCGGTGCCCTGCCCCTTGCCACGCGTGGGCCGCCGCCACCACCGACCCGCACGTTCTCACCTCGCCCGCGTGGGCGCGCGCCTGGTCGCAGGCTGGGGCGGTCGCCTACCACCCTGGCGGGGTCGGGGCGACCGTGGTCGACCTCGACAACGCCGACGCCGTCGCATGGGCCCGCGCGACGCTGCCCGCCACGCGCACCGTGGCGACGACGCGGGGCGAGCACTGGCTCTACCAGGGCGTCATGCGCTCGGTGAACGCCGTTCGTGACGGGGTCGACATCAAGTCCACGATGTCCTACGCCCGCTGGCTCGGACCCGGCACCGGCCCCATGACCGCCCTGCCCGACGTGGTGCGCGCGCTCGCCGTGAAGGAACCCGTCACGCCCCGGCCCGCGCCCCGCACGGTCGCCGCGGCGGCCCCGGCCGGCGGCGGGGAGTGCTGCCACCGGACGCCCGCCTACCTGGAACGCGGCATCGCCATGGCCGAGCAGCGCATCACCGAAGCGGCGGCCGGGGTGCACGCGACCGTGTACCGGACGTTCCTCGCCGTGCTGTCCGTCCACGGCCGGTGCGGCTGCCTCACCGACGCCCACATGCAGCGGCTGTTCACCGCCGCGCAGACCAAGGGCGAGACCACCCGGCACTGCGCCGACGCCTGGACCAACGCCCGCACCGCGCTGGGGATGTGAGCCATGCCCGAGGACGAGAAGAACCCTGCCCGTGAGGTCATCACCGCCTACGCGCAAGAGCACTTCCGGTACTTCCGCACCGCCGACGGCACCGTGTACGCGCAGAAGAACGGCCACCCCGTGGCCCGCCCGATCCGCTCCCAGGGCACGACCGGCAGCCACCGGCAGGAACTCATGGTCGGCATGTTCAAGGACGGGGTCGGCGTGTTCAACGGAACCTCCCTGAAGGAGGCACTGGACCTGATTGAAGCGCTGGCACTGACCGAGACGACTCAGGCCGTGCACATCCGCGTCGCTCCCGGCTTCGACGGGGCGACGTGGCTGGACCTCGGCCGCGCCGATGGGCAGTCCGTGCGTATCCACCCCACCGGGTGGGACATCACCGTGCCGGACCCGCGTGAGGTGTGCTGGAAGCGCACCCAGCTCACCGGGGAACTCCCCCTGCCGGCCAAGGACACCCAGGGCAAGGGCATCGACCTGCTGATGCGGCTGTGCAACTTCGCAGGCGCCGAAACCGAGTGCCTGGCCATCGCCTGGCTCATCGGCTGCCTCGGACCGGGCGTGCCCGTCCCGGCCCCGTTCCTCACCGGACCGCAGGGCGCGGGGAAGTCAACCGGCGGACGGATGCTGGTGCGGATCGTGGAGGGCATGAGCGGCGACCTGAGGCGGGCGCCAAAGGATGAGGAGAACCTGATTGCGGCCGTGGCCGCCGGATGGGTCACCGCCCTGGACAACCTGTCCCACATGACCCCAGACCTCTCCGACGCCATGTGCTGCATCGTCACCGGCGCCGAGAGCGTCAAGCGCGCCCTGTTCACCGACGGGGACGTCCACCGCGCCCGCTACCGCCGTCCCCTGCTCCTGACCGGCATCGACGTGGGAGTCATCCGGCCCGACCTCGCGGAACGGCTGCTGCCCCTGCGTCTGGAGCGGCCCCGGGTGAGGCGGACCGAGGCAGAACTGTGGACGGAGTACGCCGAGGTACTGCCCGTCGTCCTCGGCTCGCTCCTCGACCTCACCGTCAAGGTCCGCGCCGCCGAGGCCGAGACGCCCACCGATCTACGGATGGCCGACTTCGCCCACCTGTGCGCGCAACTCGACACCGCCACCGGCCTGGGAGCCCTGGCCGCGTACCGGGCCAGCCTGGACGACCTCAACGACGACGTGATCGAAGGCGACCTGCTCGCGCAGACCGTTCTTCAGCACGCCGGAACCATGGCCCCCGGCGGCGAGCAGCGAATGACGTCGACCGAATGGCTGCACGCCCTGAGCCGCCTCTACAGCGGCGACGACTGCCGCCCCCTACCCAAAGGGTGGCCCACCACGGGCAAGGTGCTCTCGGACCGTCTCAAGCGCCTTCAACCCACCCTCGCCGCCCGAGGCGTCCTCATCGACAGCGGCCGTACCCGCGAGGGCCGTTACCTCGAAATGACCCGCCAGGGCACACCGCCACCGCCCGAGCAGTCGACAGCGTTCTGACCCGCACCCCCGCTCCCCCCGGACAAGCAAGAGGAGCACGCCGCGCCGGGTGCTCCTCTTGCTTGTCCGGCGGAACGCCGCGCCAAGGTCGTGCCGCGCAGCGGCTCCTTCTTCACGCCCGAAGGAGCACCGGCCCACTACAGACACCCCCTTCTTTTTCCTAAGTAGGGAAGCTCTGCGTCACCGCGTCACACGCGCTGGAGAACAGCCCCCTGACCGGCCGCAACAAGCGTGACGCAGACGGCAGGCTCTGCGTCACCGCTGCGTCACAGCGTCACGCCGTGACGCAGCCCATGACGCAGCCGTGACGCACCCCCACACCACTGCGTCACACAAAACCCCAGGTCACGGCCTCGCATGACGCACGTGACGCGGTGACGCAGAAATCTGCACCTCGGACAGGCACGGCCCGCGCCGCCGACCGCCTGCGCCCGCTGCCAAGGAGTCACCCCATGGCATCACCACCGATCACCGACACCCTGCGCGCCGGCCTCCCGGACCGCTACCTCACCCCCGACGACATCGCCGCCATGTTCGGCGTCCCGCTGGAAACCGTCTATGGCTGGCGCAAGAAGCGCACCGGCCCGCCCGGCTTCCGCATCGGAAAACACCTCCGCTACGACCCCGCCACCGTCCGCGCATGGGTCAACGCCCGCATGGCCGACAACGCCGCATAACCACTCCACCTGACGGGGGGGGGGGGGGGGGGCCCCCCCCCCCGCGGGGGCGATGCGCAAGAGCCCCCCCCCCCCGGCGCCGGCCCAAAGCAAAAACCAGGGGCAAAAACGCGAGC
>NZ_JBHZDA010000159.1:0-8708 GCF_042755665.1 Streptomyces sp. NPDC059142 | reverse complement strand
CTTTCCCTTTCCGGCGAGTCCGACTCTATCAGATCCTTTCGGGCCTGATTCCCAGTCAGCGGGCTTGTCCTCCCGGCCCTGCGGCCGTTCCGACGTCCCAAACCTTAGCGGATTCCGCAGGCGACTCATAATCGAGTCTTCGAAATGAATTTCGGCATGCCGAAATTCGTCCCGGCCAGGGGATCATGCTGTGTTTTGGGTGCCGCTACTGCGGCGGAGTGGCTGTCGTGGAACCGTACCGGCCCCGTGACAACTCGAAGAACCTTACGGACGGACCGGGGGCGTGTCAAACCGCTGTCGCGCCCTTCGCCGGCCATCCGTCGGCCCTCCGCCGACGCTCCGTCAGTCCAGATCGGTCAGGCGTCCGCCGGCGTCCGGCTGGGCGTGTTCCACGCGGCGGAGGAGGCGGATCAGCATCTCTCCGAGCACCCCGCGTTCGTCGCCCGTGAGGTCCTGGAGCAGCTCCTCCTCGAAGTCCGAGGCCATCCGCATCGCCGCGAGCCACTTCGCACGGCCCTCGTCGGTCAGCTCCACGATCACGCGGACCCGGTTGGTCTCGTCGCGGTCGCGGGTCACCAGGCCCTCGCCCGCCATGCGGTCGATGCGGTGCGTCATCGCGGCCGGGGTGAGGCCCAGGCGCTTCGCGAGTTCGCCGGGGCCCAGGCGGTAGGGGGCTCCCGCGACCACCAGGGTCTTGAGGACTTCCCATTCGGCGTTGCTGATGCCCAGGTCGGCGACCTGTCTGCCGTACGCGACGTTCATACGGCGGTTCAGCCGGCCGAGTGCCGAGACGATCTGCTCCACCTGAGGGTCGAGATCGCGGAACTCCCGCTGGTAGGCGGTGATCTGCTCTTCGAGGCTCGGCTCCTGGAGATCCGGCGGGCCGGGTTTCTCGGGGGTGTCGGACATCGGGGCAGTATGCCACGGCCTGTGTTGGCGTTGAAGTCCTTCGCTGTGTACTGTTTAGCTTCTAAGTTTAGCTTTGAAGTCTTCAGGGTTGAGTCCTCAGCCCTCCGACTCCTTGATCTCTTGAGGTAGGTGAGTGTGACCAGGGCGATGGGCGCGTCTTCGGCGATGCGCCGGATCCAGACGGGGAACGCGCTGAGCGCGTTCGGACTCGGATTCACGGTTCCGTATCTCTATGTGTACGTGGCTCAGGTGCGGGACCTGGGCGCGAGTACGGCCGGTGCCGTGCTGGCGGTCTTCGCGCTGGCCGCGCTGGTGGTGCTGCCCTTCATCGGGCGGGTGATCGACCGGCGCGGGCCGCTGCCCGTGCTGGTGGGCGGCGCTCTGGCCGCCGCCGTCGGGGCGCTCGCCATGGGGCTCTCCGCCAGCGTGCCGGCCGCCGTGGCCGCCGCCGGGCTGCTCGGCGCAGGGACCGCCGTCATGCAGCCCGCGCTGGCCACGATGATCGTCTGGTCCTCCTCGCCCTCGACCCGTACGCGGGCCTTCGCCACCCAGTTCTTCCTGGCCAATCTCGGGCTGGGCGTCGGCGGGCTGATCGGCGGGCAGCTCGTCGACGAGAGCCGGCCCGGCAGCTTCACCCTGCTCTTCTCCGTCGAAGCCGTGATGTTCCTCGTCCTGGCGGCGATCGCCGGCACCGTACGGCTGCCCCGCCCCGCCGCCCTGCCCAGGCTGCCCGGCGCACCCGCACGCGGGATGCGCGCCCTGCTGAGCCACCGGGCCATGGTGCACCTGTGCCTGCTGGGGTTCGTGCTCTTCTTCGCCTGTTACGGACAGTTCGAGTCGGGGCTGGCGGCCTACGGCACCGAGGCGGCCGGGATCGACCCGTCGACGCTGGGGATCGCGCTGGCCGCCAACACGGCGGTGATCGTGGTCGCGCAGTTCGTGGTCCTGCGGCTCGTGGAGCGGCGCAGGCGCAGCCGGGTGATCGCCGCGGTCGGGCTGATCTGGGCGTTCGCGTGGATCGTCGCCGGGTACGCGGGGCTCGGGCACGGTGGTCAGACGGTGGCGACGGCGGCGTTCGTCTCGACGTACGCGCTCTTCGGGCTGGGTGAGGCGATGCTGTCGCCGACGGTCGCCCCGCTGGTCGCCGATCTCGCGCCCGCCGAGTCCGTCGGTCAGTACAACTCGGCGTTCGCGCTGGTCAAGCAGGTCGCGCTGGCGGTGGGTCCGGCGGTGGGCGGGCCGATGGGCGCCGCGCTGCACGGTCCGTACATCGTGACGTTCGTGCTGTTCTCGCTCGGTATCACCATGCTGGCCCTGCGGCTGGGGCGGCAGCTCACCCCCGTACAGGACCAGCCGTCGCTCGCGGCGGGCTCGCGGGTCGTGGCGCAGGGGGCGCCCGTCGCGGCGGCCCCGCCGCGCGAGATGGGTGCGGGGTCAGTGCGGCAGGGCGAACTCGCACCAGACGGCCTTGCCGCCTCCGGGGGTACGGCGTGAGCCCCAGGACGACGCGATCGTCGCGATGATGGAGATGCCGCGGCCCGCCTCGTCCGCCAGTTCGGCGCGGCGCCGCCGGGGCAGGTGGTCGTCCCCGTCCGTCACCTCGATGATCAGCCGGCGGTCCGTGCGGCGGAGTCTGAGGCGCATGGGCGGGGTGCCGTGCTGAAGGGAGTTCGCGACCAGTTCGCTGGTGGCGAGCACCCCCAGATCGCGCAGCTCCACCGGGAAGCGCCAGGAGGAGAGCACGCCCGTCGCGAAGGCACGGGCGCGCGGGGCGGCCTCGATGCCGCCGAGCAGGTCGAGCGCCGCGTTGTGGAACAGCTCGGCGTCGGCGCCCGTTCTGGCGGGGTGCTGGAGGACGAGCACCGCGACGTCGTCGTCGTGGTCGTCGGTCACGCCCAGGGAGCGGATCAGCCGGTCGCAGACGACCTGGGGTGAGCCCTGGGCGCCGGACAGGGCGCGCTCCAGGGAGGCGACGCCCTCGTCGATGTCCTCACCGCGCCGTTCGACCAGGCCGTCCGTGTAGAGGACGGCGGTGGAGCCGGGCGGGAGGGCGATAGAGCCGGAGGTGTGGAGCCAGCCGCCGGTGCCGAGCGGCGGGCCCGTCGGGTCCTCGGCGCGCTGGACGGAGCCGTCCGCGGCGCGGACCAGGATGGGCAGATGGCCGGCGGAGGCGTAGACGAGGCGGCCCTCGTTGGGGTCGTGGACGGCGTAGACGCAGGTGGCGATCTGGCTGGCGTCGATCTCGGCGGCGAGCCCGTCGAGGAGCTGGAGCACCTCGTGCGGCGGCAGGTCGAGCCGGGCGTAGGCGCGTACGGCCGTACGCAACTGCCCCATGACGGCGGCGGCGCGCACGCCGCGGCCCATCACGTCGCCGATGACCAGGGCGGTACGGCCGGCGCCGAGGGTGATCACGTCGTACCAGTCGCCGCCGACCGCCGCGTCCTCGCCGCCGGGCCGGTACGTGGCGGCGACGCGCAGGTCGTCCGGTTGCTCCAGCTCCTGCGGGAGCAGCGAGCGCTGGAGGGTGACGACCGTACGGCGGTGGCGCTGCTCGCTGGTGCGCAGCCGCTCGGCCGCCTCGGCGTGGTCGGTGACGTCGGCGGCGTGGACGAGGATGCCCGCGGTGCCCTGGCAGGTGACGGGGGTGCAGGTGACCGTGTAGGAGCCCTCCGTACGGTCGGACCGCTCCGTACGGTCGGAGCGTTCTGTACGTTCGGAGCGTTCCGTACGTTCGGTGCGGTCGGCGCCCGCGCGGTGGCTCTGTGCCTTGCGGGACTTGACGGTGCGGGGCGTGCCGCTGCGCCGGACCTGGTCGAGGAGCGGGAGCAGGCCCAGCTCCGCCAGCTCGGGGCAGCTCTCGGCCGCCGTGGCGCCCGGGGGACGCGGGCCGAACGTCGCCGCGTACGCGCTGTTCACGTAGGCCACGCGGTGGTCGGGGCCGTACACCAGGGCGACCAGGGCGGGCAGTTCGCCGAGGATCTCCCGTACGGACAGGTCTTCGAGGGAGGGGACGGACGGGAGCGGAGCGGGGTCGGCCGCGGGCTCGGGCTTCTGTTCGTACTCACCGCGGGCCGCCGGCACGGAACCGCGGTCCGTCCGCGCGGCGGCGCGGCGCTGTGTACCGGGGAGCCGGGCGCTCCAACGCGTGAAGTTCACGGATTCTCTGGCCTCATGGTGTCGTTGTCGTGCTGTGGGTCATGGCCGGGCGGGGCGGTCGGGCCGGATCACTCTGTGCAGATGTGAGTCCACCTATGGTCACACGTCCAGTGTGACCGACCGCACTGACAGGTACGCACGGTGACGAGGGCGGCCGGGATCTCCGGGGTCGCCGGGGTCCTCCGCGGTCCGCCGGGGTCTCCGGCCTCACGCCTTCCCGGGTCCCCGTGGGCCTTCGGTGCCCTCCGGACGGTCGCCTCCTCCGGTTCCTTCGGAACGGTCGGTTCCTGAGGAACGGCCGGCGCCCCGGTTTCGTTCGCCGCCGTGGGATCGTCCGCCGCCCGCGGCGAGTTCGAATTCGGCGCGCGGGTGTTCCAGCGAGCCGAGGGAGACGATCTCCCGTTTGAAGAGCCCGGACAGGGTCCATTCCGCGAGGACGCGGGCCTTCCTGTTGAAGGTGGGAACGCGGCTGAGGTGGTACACGCGGTGCATCAGCCAGGCCGGATAGCCCTTGAGCTTCCGGCCGTAGACGTGCGCCACGCCCTTGTGGAGGCCGAGCGACGCGACCGATCCCGCGTAGGCGTGACGGTAGTCCTGGAGAGGTGCGCCGCGCAGGGAAGCGAGGATGTTCTCCGCGAGGACTCGGGCCTGCCGTACGGCGTGCTGCGCGTTGGGCGCGCACTCCTTCCCCGGTTCGTCCGAGGTCAGATCGGGTACGGCGGCGGCGTCCCCGGCCGCCCAGGCGTGTTCGGTGCCGTCGACGGCGAGTTGCGCGGTGCAGCGGAGCCGGCCGCGTCCGTCGAGCGGCAGGTCGGTGTTGGCGAGGACGGGGTGCGGCTTGACGCCGGCGGTCCACACGACGGTACGGGTGGGGAAGCGGGCGCCGTCGCTGAGGACGGCGACGCGGTCCTCGCAGGAGTCCAGGCGGGTGTCGAGCCGTACGTCGATGTTGCGGGCGCGCAGCTCCCGTACGGCGTACTTGCCCATCACGTCGCCGACCTCGGGGAGGATCCGGCCGGTGGCCTCGACGAGGATCCACTTCATGTCGTCGGCCTTGATGTTGTGGTAGTACCGCGAGGCGTAGCGGGCCATGTCCTCCAGCTCGGCGAGCGCCTCGACGCCCGCGTAGCCGCCGCCCACGAAGACGAAGGTGAGGGCGGCGTCGCGGATGGCGGGGTCGCGGGTGGAGGAGGCGATGTCCATCTGTTCGATGACGTGGTTGCGCAGGCCGATGGACTCCTCGACCGTCTTGAACCCGATGCCGTGCTCGGCGAGTCCGGGGACGGGGAGGGTGCGGGAGATGGAGCCGGGCGCGAGGACGAGTTCGTCGTAGGTGAGGTCGACGGTGCCGGTGTGCTCCTCCTCGCCGGCGAGGGTGCGCAGGGTCGCGGTGCGCTTGGCGTGGTCGATGGCGGTGGCCTGGCCGATGAGGATCGAGCACTGGTCGAGCACGCGGCGGAGCGGGACCACGACATGGCGGGGCGAGATGTTGCCGGCGGCGGCCTCGGGGAGGAACGGCTGGTAGGTCATGTACGGGTCGGGCGAGACCACGACGATCTCGGCCTCACCGCTCTTGAGCCGCTGTTTCAGCTTCCGCTGGAGGCGCAGGGCGGTGTACATGCCGACGTAGCCGCCACCGATCACCAGCACGCGGACCTTGGGCGGACGTGCCTCGGGCGGCGGTGCCTCGGACGCGGGTGCGGGGGTCGTTCCCCGGGAGATCTCAGCCGTCACCTTCCCATGACGCACCCGGCTTCGTTGTTTGTCCACAGGCGCGACGCATTGTATGACCGGAGAACATCGGCGGGTCCGGCCGGCCGCGGGCGGGCGGCGACGCGGTGACGGACGGAGGCGCGCAGGTCAGCGGGGGCGGGGCCGGTGAGGCGCGGGGGGCGAATCAGGCATGTTCCGGTCCTTGCGCCGATCGGGGGGCGCTCCGTGCGGAACTACCCTCTTCTGAATTGCCCCGGGCTCAACTATGTTCGTACCTCGTCGGGGTGTCCGGCCGGTGACCGACCGGGAACCCGGCAGCCAGGCGGGGAGTCTCCGGGGGGAGACATCATTACCGGGGGAACGCTTATGCACATTCAGAATTCTCATTGGCAGGCTGCCGTCGTCACGGAGGGTGACGGACGCGTGGCCGAAGAGGGACGACTGGGAGCGGTGGGGGTCGGTGGCGCAGGTCGCGCCGCGCCCCTCCGTGTGGACGCACAGCGCAATCTGGAGCACGTACTGCGCGCGGCTCGTGAGGTGTTCGGCGAGCTGGGGTACGGGGCTCCGATGGAGGACGTGGCGCGGCGCGCCCGGGTCGGGGTCGGTACGGTCTACCGGCGGTTCCCGAGCAAGGACGTGCTGGTCAGGCGAATAGCCGAGGAGGAGACGTCCCGGCTGACCGATCAGGCGCGTACCGCGCTGGGTCAGGAGGACGAGCCGTGGTCGGCGCTCTCCCGCTTCCTGCGCACATCGGTGGCGTCGGGCGCGGGGCGGCTGCTGCCTCCGCAGGTGCTGCGGGTGGGAACAGCCGCAGACGGCACGGACGGCACGGTCGGCGCGGTGGCCGGGCGGGGCGGGGTGTCGGACGAGGCGCGGGTGCCGCAGCAGCGGCAGGCGGGCCAGCCCGATCTGCGGGTCGTGGGTTCGCGGCTCTCCTCGGTCCCGGCGTCGGCGGCCTCCGGCGGAGCCGGTGATCTGGACGACCCGGGCGTCGTCGAACTGCTCGATGTCGTGGGGCAGTTGGTCGAGCGGGCACGGACGGCGGGTGAGCTGCGCGGCGATGTGACCGTGGCGGACGTTCTGTTGGTGATCGCGACGGCGGCGCCCACGCTGCCGGACGCGGTGCAGCAGGCGGCGGCTTCGGCGCGGTTGCTGGACATCCTGCTGGAGGGTCTGCGGTCCCGGCCCGTGTGACGCGGTGCCGTGGCCGCGTGCTGCTCGCGCGGCGGGGGCCGGTGCGCTTCGGCGTACCGGCCCCTTTCGAACTGGCTTGTCGTTTAAGGGCGTTGATCTTTCCCCGAACGGGTGAAGGTTAAAGCAGTCATCGGGGAAAGCCCCTCGGACGAGTGGTGCGGGGCGCCGAGCCCTGGGTCCGGCGTGGCGCGCTGTGGCACGCTGGCCCGGTGTTTGGGTCAGAAGCGGTGGAGCGGTGCGTACGGGGTGCGTACGGAGGCTTCACGCGATGAGCGGTGACGGACGGGACGAGCCGCTGGACGGCAGTGCCGCCGACGGTGCCGACCGTACCGCCGGTGGTGCCGGTGACGGCGCGGGATCCGACGATATGGCGTCTACTCGCCAGGTGCCGAGCCAGGGCGGGCCCAAGGAGCCTTCCGCCGGACCCGGTGGTGCGGGTGGTCCGGGCGCGGCGGGTGGTCCAGGCGCGGCGGGTGGTCCAGGCGCGGCGGGTGTTCCCGGTCAAGGCGGGCCCGTGGGACCCGGTCCTTCGGGGCCCTCGGGGTTTCCCGGTCCGGGCGTACCGCATCCCGCGAGCGGCTCGGCAGGGCCGGGCGTCCAGGGCCGGTCCGGCGAGCCGGACGGGAGCGTGCCCACCCAGCGCGAGCGCGCCGACGGGGCGCCGGTCCACGGGGCGCCGGGTTCCGGGGCGGCTGCCTCCGGGAGGCCGGCGGCGCCGGGGCGGGGTGAGCTGCCGCCCTCGGACGCCGATCTGATCCAGCGGATGCGGGAGGGCGACGACAGCGCGTACGAGGAGCTGTTCCGCCGCCACTCGGAGCCGGTGCGCCGGTACGCCCGTACCTGCTGCCGCGACGCGTACACCGCGGACGATCTGACGGCCGAGGTGTTCGCCCGTACGCTCCAGGCGGTACGGGGCGGCGCCGGGCCCGAGCAGGCGGTGCGCGCCTATCTGCTGACGACCGTACGGCGGGTCGCCGCGTCCTGGACGAAGTCCGCGAAGCGCGAACAACTGGTCGACGACTTCGCGGTGTTCGCGGCGCAGGCCACCCGCACCTCCGAGGTCTCGGCGGAGGACACCCTCGATCTGGGCGCGGACGTCCTGGCGATGCACGAGGCCGAGCAGTCCATGGCCATGCAGGCGTTCCGCAGTCTGCCGGAGCGGTGGCAGGCCGTCCTGTGGCACACCACGGTCGAGGAGGAGTCGCCCAGCCAGATCGCGCCGCTCTTCGGGCTGACCGCCAACGCCACGGCCGTCCTGGCCAGTCGGGCGCGCGAGGGCCTCAAGCAGGCGTATCTCCAGGCGCATGTCAGCTCGGCGCTGACGGCGGAGGGCGACTGCGCGCGGTACGCCGACCGGCTCGGCGCGTATGCCCGGGGCGGACTGCGCATGCGCGCCGAACGCGGGCTGCGCAAGCACCTGGAGGAGTGCGCGAAGTGCCGTCTCGCGGCGGGTGAGCTGGCGCAGGTCAACGCGGTGATCCCGGCGGCGGTGCTGCCGGTCGCGGTGATCGGCTGGTTCGCCACGGGGTACTCGCTCAAGGCGGCCGGGGTCGTGGCGGGCGGAGCCGCGGGAGCGGCCGGCGCGGGCGCCGCGGCGGCGGCGGGCGGGGCCGCGGGCGGGGCTTCCGGTGGATCGGCGGGCGCGGGGGCCGGCGGGGGGGGGGCGCGCGGGGGGCGCCCCGCGGGGGCGCGGCGGCGCGCGCCGCCGCCCGCGGGGGGGGGGTGGGGGGGGGGGG
>NZ_JBHZDA010000158.1:8391-8899 GCF_042755665.1 Streptomyces sp. NPDC059142 | reverse complement strand
GGATACTACACCGCCGCTTACACGCACGTGGTCTGCGGTGTTCGCGCAACCAACCACACTAACTCCCCGATGGTTGGGGGCCGGCGGCTTACGGGGGCCCCACCACCCGTATGGAAGGAGAACGTTGTGGCGGCCCGTACAGCCACCCGCAACACCCGGAACAAGGCGGCTAAGCCGCCTCAGAAGACGACACCCCCGCCGCAGCGCCGTCCGGCTGCTGCGGTGCCCGTGCCGCCGGGTCCGCGGGCGCGGGAGGAGCCGGAGGCCCTGGCCGCTGACCTCCGCGACCGGGCCGCCGATGTGATCGACGGTGCCCGGTGGACCGGGGCCCAGGACGCGGAGGCCCTGGTCCGGGCCGCCGAGGAACGGGCCGGGCAGATCCGGCGGGCGGGGGGGGGGGGGGGGGGGGGCGCGCGGGGGGGGGGGGGGGGGGGGGGGGGGGGGTTGGGGGGGGGGGGGGGGGGGGCGTCGGGGGGGGTCGGGGCGCGGGGGGGGGCGGGATCCGTGC
>NZ_JBHZDA010000158.1:6689-8381 GCF_042755665.1 Streptomyces sp. NPDC059142 | reverse complement strand
GGCCCGGGCCGCGGTGGCCCGGGGGCGGGCCGCGGCGGCAGGGGCGGGGCAGATCCGGGGGGGGGCGGCCGCCGCCGCCAGGCGCGTCCTGGCGGAGGCGGCCGAGGAGGCCGGGGAACGGCTGCGCAGGACCGAGGACGACGCGGACACGATCCGCGCCGGTGCCCGGGTCGACGCGCAGACCCTTCTCGACCTGGCCCGTACGGACGCGGCCCGCGGGGCCCAGGAGGTCATGGCGGATGCCGAGGAGCGGGCCAAGATCCTGCTCGCCGAGGCCGAGGACAAGGTGGGCGCGGTGCTCGCCGAGGCCGAGGAGCGGGCGCACGCCCTGGTCGGCATGCGCCGGGCGGCGGCGGAGGCCGCCTACCGTACGGCCCTGGACGACGCCGCGCGGATCGTCGGCGAAGCCCAGGATCAGGCGGTGCAGATCAAAACGGCGCGGGCCGCGCTCGACTCCGAGCTGGAGCTGACCCGCCGGTCGGCGCTGCTGGACCTGGACGAGCGCCTCGCCGGGCGGCGTGCGGAGATCGAGGCGGCTCTCGTCGTGCACCGCAAGGACGCCGAGGCGGCTGAGGCCGACATCGAGGCGCAGTTCCGCGAACTCGGTGAAGAGCATGAGCGGAAGCGCCAGGAGCGCAGCGGCTCGCTGGCCGCCGAGCTGGCGGACATGCGGCGCAACGCGGAAGCAGAGGCCCGGAAGGAGGCGCGGGCCATCGTGGCCGGCGCCGAGAGGGAGAGGGCGGACCTGGTTGCCGAGACCAGCGACGCCCTCGCCCGTGCCCGGCAGCGCGAGGACGAGGCGGAGCAGCGGATCGCGGCCGCGCGGGCCGCGGGCCGCCGTACGGCGAGGTGGGCCAATTTCTCCGGGCGGCTGTGGCGCGGGGCCCCGTGGGTCGCGCTGGCCGCTGGAGTGGGACTGGCCGCCAGCGGCGAGTACGAACTGGCCCGGCTGGCGGGCTTCCACGAGCTGGTGGCACCGCTCTTCCCGCTCAGCGTGGACATCTACGCCGTGGTCGCCTTCAAGAAGAAGAGCGACGTCCGTCCGGCGCTGTCGATCATGGCTGCGTCGAACCTGGCCTACCACCTGGCCGAGCGCGGCGGCGTCCACGACGAGGGCAACCCGCACGGCGAGCTGATCGTGCTGGGGCTGACCGCCCTGGTGGTCCTCACCTTCGTGGCGATCATCTGGCGGGTGCACCGGCTGCTCGATGAAGACCACGAGACGAAGCCGCCGTCCGTACGGCCCGCCGGGCCGCCGTCCGTACGGGACGAGCCGGACCGTACGGATCCTCCCGGCGCCGACCGTACGGACGACCGTACGGATCCAGGCCGCACGGACCGTACGGGCCCCCGTACGGACGCGGACCGTACGGCCCGTACGGCGAAGTCCCGTACGGGCCCCCGTACGGATGCCGAGTCGATCGGGGTCCTGCGGGGCCTGCCCCGTACGGACGGGTGCGTCACGGTCAACGCGGCCCGTACGGCGATCGGCTGCAACCGGGACCGGGCCGTACGGCTGCTGGACGAGGCGGGGCTGCTGAGCCCCGCCGACCGGGCCAAGCACCTCGCCGCCCGCTGAGCCCGTACGGCTGCTTGCGTCGGGGGGGGGGGGGGGGCCCCCCCCCCCCGGGGGCCACACCGCCGCCGGGGGGGGGGACCCCCGGGGCGGGGGGGGGGGGGGGGGCGCCCGCG
>NZ_JBHZDA010000158.1:0-6681 GCF_042755665.1 Streptomyces sp. NPDC059142 | reverse complement strand
GGCTGCTGAGCCCCGCCGACGCGGCGAAACACAGGACGCCGGTGCGCTGAGCCCGGCGTGTACGTCTGCGGGCTGGGCCCGCCTTCGCCCCCGAAGACGGCGGGCCCCTACCCCTGAAAGGAGATCACCCCCGTGCCCGAGATCGAGCAGATGAAGGACGACGTCCTCAACCGCGTCCCGACGGAGTTCCGGCCGCTGTTGAACCTGGAGCTGCTGTCGGCCTGGACGCTGGACCGGCAGCGTGAGCACAACGAGGACCTGTCCATGTACGAGGCCGGCCACGCCGCTTTCCAGGTCGCGCTGCGCTCGCAGCACGTCCACGGTGATGGCCGGTTCGCCGCCCGGTGGCGGGCCAGGAAGGTCAACAAGCACTGGAAAGCGCTGGTCAGGGCCTCGCGGAACGCGGCCCACGCGTCGGAGTCGCTGCGTACCTCCTACGCGGACCACGTCCGTACGGTGGCCGCCCTGCCTGCCCAGCGTGAACAGAAGGCCGTGGAGAAGGCCGAACGGCGGCGGCGCGGCAGCGACTTCGCGGCCAAGAGCCTGCACAAGACGGCCGCCGCGATGGCGCCGCGCCCGGCGGAGGGAGAGTCCCCGGCCAGCGAAACCGCTGGTCAGGCCCCATCTGCGCCGGTGCGGGGCATCGGTGACCTGTTCAAGAAGGGGGCCTGAGGCCGGTGTCGACGATCGGGGAGGCCCGCGAGGCCAACCAGCGTGATCACTGGGCGGCGCGCCAGCGGCGGCAACTGGAGGAGCGCGGCTCGAAGGGAGTCGCCGAGGCGTGGTGGGACCGGGTCAGGGCGGCGTGCAAGCAGTACGACCAGAAGCGTGGCCCGGAGGATCCGGACCCGTGGGAGGCGCTGGCTCGCACGCTGGAGAACTTCATCGAGCATCACGCCAAGTAACCATCACCATCATCATCACCACGGCAGGCGGGCCGGATCGGGGCTTCCAAGGCGGGCGCGCGGGCGCATGGGCGCGCGGGCGCGCGAGGATGCCCTATCCGGTCACTGTCTGTCAACCCAGGAGGACCTGTGGAAGACGACGAAGGCCGGAGGGTTTTGACCTTCCGGCCGAGGGGGGCGGTGCCCCCGGGGCTCCCCCCGCTCCCGGGGGCCGATCCCCCCGCACCCGCACCCGCGTCTACCGCCCCGCCCGCTGTGCCGGCCGAAGAGCCGGAGAGCGGCGGGGCGGCTCTCCTTCCGGCGCGTACGCGCCGGTCGGCGGCCGGATCGCTGGCCGCCCTGACGGCCGGGCCGCCCTCGCTGCCCCCGCTGCCCTCGGACCGGACCGCGAACACCACGGTGGCGCTGCGTTCGGAGGGCGTCGGTGACGGCGGGGACCGGGACGCGGAGGCTCCCGGCCTGGGGTCGCTGGGGCTCACGGCGATACTCGCCGTGGCCCTGGCGGCCCTGCGCGGTACGGCCACCGCCGTACAGGACTGGCGGCAGCGCCGTCTGGGGCGCGAGGCGGAGACCGCGCCGCTGCGCGAGGCCCGCCTCAAGCACCAGCTCGCCGAGGACGAGGCCCGTGCCAAGCACGGCCTGGCGGTGGCGGGCCTGGACGGCAGGGCCGACGGGAAGAAGGGGGTCCCCTCCAGCGGCGAGTACGGCCGCAAGGCCCTCGGCGGCGGGGGCGCCGGCGGCGGAAGCCGCGGTGGGTCCGGCGGGGGCCGGGCCCTGGCCCCCGCCGGACCCAAGGGGACCGGGTCGGCCGGGGCGGGCGGTTCCGGGGCGGGCCGGACCTTGAAGTCCGGTTCGACCGGGACCGGCGGCGGCTCGAAGGGGACGTCCTCGGGCGGCGGCGGCTCGAAAGGCCCCGGCGGCTCGAAGGGGAGCAGCGGTTCGCACGGCTCCAGTTCGCACGGCTCCGGCGGTGTCGGGTCGAAGGGGTCCCGGCCGAAGGAGTCGAAGAGGTCGGACGGTGCGTCGGGTGGGATCCGGTCGCCGCTGGGCGGCAAGTCGCCGAACGCGGCGTCCACACCGGCGCTGGAGCGGGCCAGGGGGCGTCAGGAGCGTGCCGCGGCCTGCCAGGACGGGAAGATCCAGCGGCGCGGGGCTGCCCACGCGGCCAAGGTCGAAGCCCGTACCCGCGATCGTGACCTGGCCCGCGGCCGCAAGCAGGCGGTCAAGGAGGCCCGGAGGGAGGCGAAGGAAGCCCGGGCGGCCGAGAAGCGGGAGAAGAAGGAGGAGGCCGCGGCCTCTGCCCCGGACCGCACCACGCTGGCCCAGGCCGCCGCGAAGGAGGCCCGGCGCCGACTGAAGAAGCGGCGCAAGAGGCTCGCTCCGCCGGTCATCAGCAAGGCGAAGAAGCCCAAGGGGAAAGGCGGCAAGAACAAGGCCGGACCGAAGGTCGACCTCACGAAGAAGCCGAAGCCGGTTGCGGGCGGTACGGGGCCGAAGGTCGACCTCACGAAGAAGCCGAAGCCGGTCTCGGGCGGTACGGGGCCGAGGGTCAGTCGCAAGAAGAAGCCGAGGACGCCGGCGGCGGGCAGGAAGAAGGTCCGGGTGACGAGGGGCAAGAAGTCCGGCCCGGCCACGGGGCCGGGGCCGTCCGCCCGGCGCAAGGAGCGCCGAAAGGAACGGGCGCGGCGGGAGGCCACCGCCGGGCCGGGCGCCTGGGTACCGCCGCCCCGTCAGGAGCGGCGCAGCGCCTACGAGTCGATGTGGGCGAGCGATCCCCGGCAGGAAACCGTGTGGAGCGCCGAGAGCATGCACGTTCCCGGCTCCACGGCCCGACGGTGGGAGCCGTCCGAGCCCGCAGCCCTGACGCGCGGGACACCCGGCCTGCCTCGCGCGGCGTACGGAGGCACGATCAGAAAGGAAGCGCGAGTGAACGCACCCGCGACCATCGATTCCATGCGGTCCCAGGCAGCCGCCGAGCACATGACGGAGGTGACCCTCGACGGCGTCCTGGACAAGCTGGCCGACGCCAAGGACAAGTGCCTGGCCACGTACGACGAGTGCGCGGTCCTCGCGCACCGGGCGGTCCAGCTCCGGGACGCCCTGCGGGAACTGGCCGCCGAACTGGCGGAGCGGCACAACATCATCGGGCGCCTCACCTCCCGGGCGCTGTACCGCCTGGCGGAGTCGATGGACCTGCTCAAGTCGAAGGCGGAGGCGATGCGTACGCGGTCCCTGGCCGCCGCCGAGTCCGTCGAGACGGCGCACGACGAGATGCACGACGCCTACCGGCCCGTGCAGCAGGCCGCCTTCGACGCGGGTCTGCACATGCCCTCCGCCCGTATCCACAACGAGGAATGAGGTGACCATGAGCGACCTGGTGCCCTACAAGGCCCCTCCGTTGCCGGTGAAGGGCGGACGTCTCGGATTCCTGAGCCTCGCCGGGAAGATGGCGACGCTCGCCGCTGCGGCCCTGGCCCTCAAGGAGGGGCTGTGGGTGCTCAAGCGGCGGATGGAGGAGGACGCCGACGACGCCGACGAGCTGGCCGAGATGTGTGTGGAGGCGGAGGTCGAGCCCCGTTTCACCGCGCTCATCAACGACGCGGGAACGGCTCTGCGTGACGTCGCGAAGGCGGCGGCCGCAGTGGCCGGGGCCGCCGACGAGATGGAGACGAACGCCCGCGGATTCGTGGACGCCCATCAGAGCGAGTACCGGGGCGTCTACGAGGTGGTGCGAGCCTCCGGCGTGCAGCAGGCGAAGGCGGGCTTCTACCGCAAGGACTGAACACCCAGCACAACCGCCATCAGACCCGTTGGACCTAACAGGTCCAACGGTGTGGAGGGGTCCGGCATCTCAGCCGGGCCCCTCCCCTCTTTGTTCCTGTTCGCTTCCGGATCTGGAGAACATCGTGACCACCGAACTGGTGGCGGCCGACGACGCGGCCGCGCCCGCCCCCGACCGGGGGCTCACACCGAGGACCGCCCGCCGCCTCGCGATCGCCGAACGGGTTCTGTACGGCGCGGCCGGCACCTGGGCGGCCGTCGGCCCCCTGACGGACGTGCCCTGGTGGGCACACGGCACGGCCGTGGTCACCGGCGCTCTGTCCGGGGGCCGCCTGTGGCGGCACACCGCCCGCCAGGACGGGCCGGGCCTGCTGCTCGCCACGATGCGGTCCCTGCCGGTCCTGGGCTGGTCCACCGCCTACACCGCCGGTCTGCTCGCCCCGGTCATCCACTACCCGAACGGGTGGCCGATGCTCGGAGCCGCTCTCTGGACGGCCGTGATGATCCCGATGGCACCCTGGACGCGCTCACGCGGGCTCAAGCGGGCCATCATCGCCCAGGTCCCCGAGTACGCGGACCAGGAGGAGACGGCACTCGTACCGGCCCGGCCCGCGCCGACCACCTACGAGGGTCACCTGCGGCTGATGTGGGAGCTGTCCCCCTCGACCGGCGCGACTGAGCTGTGCCGGATCCACCAGTACGACGCGGACCGGCCCGACTTCGAGGCGGTCATCCTCGCCCCGGCCGGGCAGGCCGTCCCCGCCACGGTCAACGTCAAGAGCGTCGCCGCGGTGTTCGACGTGCCGCCGGCCGCCGTTACGCTCCAGCCCGTCGACGGGTACGGGCCGGGCCGCCTGGCCGTGCGCGTCGCCCCGACCATGGCCGAGGACGACGCCAAGGACCAGGGCCTGGAACGGCTGTGGGCGCGCCGGGTCTCCGGACCCGGCGGCATGCTCCCCGGCATGGAGATGGTCGACCACCGCATCGACGAGGACCGCATCCGCATCCTGGTCGAAGCCGACGACGACGCGATGATCCACCTGCCGCGCAAGAAGCTCGCCCGGGCGCTGCACGCGGAAGACCCCGAGCTGGTCATGGTCGAGACCGACGGCATGGCCCGCGGCGTGGTCACCGTCTACCGCGAGCACCCCCTCATCAACATCCGCGAGGCCACCGCCGAGGACCTGACCATGGGCCCCGACGGGCTCATCCGTATCGGACTGCGCCACGACGGGCGCCCGTTCAAGATGGCCCTCTACAGCCCGGAACTCGGCGGGCTCACCGACCTGGCGGTCGGCGCCATGGGCTCCGGCAAGAGCGTCTTCCTCCTGACCGTGCTGGCCGCCGAACGCATCAGCGGCGTCATCTCCCTGGTAGCGGACGCGCAGTCCGGCATGTCGCTGCCCGAGGCGAAGGGCCGCGTCCGTCACTTCGGAGCCGGTATCGCCGCGCTCGGCGCCACCCTCGCCGCCGCCTGCGCGGTCGCCGACTACCGCGAGCAGGTGTCCTCCGCCAACGGCTGGGGCTCCTTCACCCTCGGCTCGCCCTGGAGCCTGGTGAACGTCACGCTGGACGAGATCAACATGGTCCTCGGTGAGCACGCCCTGGTGCCCCCGGAGTTCCGCAAGTGGGTCACCGGGATGATCGCCCGCCTCCAGCAGACCGGCCGCAAGTTCGGCTTCGGCATCCGCTTCGCGGGCCAGTCCATCCACGTCACCGACCTCGGCGACGCCGAGAAGATCCGGGCGAACGCCAAACAGGGCCTGGTGTGGATGGGCCGCGTCAACTCGAACATGACGCAGTCGATGGCCTCCGACATGGTCAGCGACGGCACCGAGATCACCCCGATCCGGCCGTTCTTCGGCAACGTCTCCGACGAACTGATCGCGGCCTGGGACGGCAAGGAGACCCCGCCCGGCCCGGTCACCGCGGGCATGGCCTGGGGCTTGCAAGGCGGCCGCGCGGTCCTCATGCGGGTCTTCAAGGCCCTGAAGAAGGACAAGACCTACCCGCATCTGATCAGCCTCTTCGAGACGGCCCCGGCCATCCCCGGCTTCACCCCCGAGGAGGACCGGATCTTCCAGGCCGCCTACGCCGATTCCCTGGCCGCCGCGGAGCACTTCCTCGCCGGTGAATCCGACGACGAGGACGGCGATGGAGGCGGGAAACGCAAGAGCAAGCGGCCCGGGCCGCCCCGCACCTCGGCACCCGCCGCCCCGAAGTCGCTGCGCGACCAGGTCCTCGACGCCCTCGCCGACGGCGAGACCCGCCGTACGCGTGAGATCCGCTCCGAGGTCGGCGTCGGCACCCCCGACGGCCCGGCCGCCGGATCCGTCGACAACGCCCTCTCCAAGCTCGCCGGAGAGGGCCTGGTCGTACGCGCCGGCCACGGCTCGTGGGCCCTCGCCCCCACCCCCTGACCCAGCCCCCTTCCCTCGGACCAAGGAGTCCCAGCCCGTGAACCAGCCCTCGCTCCCCCCGCTCAGCGACGAGGAGGCCGCCCAGACGGCCCGCCGCCTCATCCAGGACGGCTACCGCCCCGACGCGCCGGTGGCGACGTCGTACCGCGACGCCACGCCCGTCCCCGCCGTCGGCACCGCCCCGCCCGTGCCGCAGCCCGGCCGCCCGCCGATGAGCCAGCGCGCCACCGACCTCAGCGGCGTCATGCTCGCCGCGGGCATCACCTCCGTCCCGCTCGCCGGATCGGCCTCCCTGGTCCTGTGGACGGTCGGCAGCCTCGACCCCGTCGTCGTCGCGCTCATCTGCGGAACCCCCGTCGCCGTCCTCGGCGCCCTGTCCCGCGTCGTCAGGCGGACCAAGGACACCGTCGCCGCGGCCCCGCCCACGCACCACCACCACTACGGCGGCGCGCAGATCTACCAGGACCACAGCACCCACAGCACCCACACGCCCGCCCCTCGTCACGCCCTCGGCCAGCGACCCACCGCCTGACCCGCTCCCCGCCGCGACCCCACACCCCCGGCCCCTGTTGGAC
>NZ_JBHZDA010000157.1:0-8981 GCF_042755665.1 Streptomyces sp. NPDC059142 | reverse complement strand
GGTGTGGCTGGCGAAGAACTCGGGGCATCGGGGGTGGTGGCTCAACTTCCCCGAGCTGTCGGACGGGTATCGCGACCACATCTCACTGGAGGACGATGCGACGTTCATCCGTGAGTGGCAGACGGTGCTGGTCCCCGGCCTGTTGCAGACACCGGCGTACGCGGAGCAGACATCCGTGCTTGCTCCTAACTCGGTCGCACCGGAAGCTGTGGCCCGGTACGTCAAAGTGAGAGAGGAACGACAGGCGAAGATCGAAGAGGGCGGCGCCAGCTACTCGGCGATTGTCTGGGAGCCCGTCGTGACGCTCGCGCTGGTCCCTGACGCTGTGCACCGAGAACAGTTGGAACATCTTCTGAAGGTGGGAAGACGGAGCAACGTCTCCATCCAGGTACTCCCCGTCTCGGCTGGTGTGAAGGCCGGCGTCAGCTACCCGTTCTCCTCATTCTCTTTCGACAGTCAGCCCGCTGTTGAGGCCGTCGCCATCGACAACCTTCGTGGCGCATCGATCCTTGAAGCGGCGGACGATCTGACCGCTTACGCCAGTGTGTTCGACCGTCTACGATCGGAAGCACTGTCGCCGGATTCGAGTGCTCGGCTCGTCAGACAAGTACTGCGGAGCAGCAAGGAAGAAGCATCGTGAACCTTGAGGTTGTAGGTCCATATCGGAAGTCGTCCTACTCCGGCCACGACAACAACTGTGTGGAGGTGGCCCCGATAGCCAATAGTGGCCGCGCTGTGCGTGACAGCAAGGACGTGACCCGCCCTTCGCTGCACTTCGCCCCCGCTCAGTGGGCCGCCTTCCTGACGCACACCAAGGCGGAAGCATCGTGACCCCCGAGGCTGTCGGCCCGTACCGGAAGTCCTCGTACTCCGGACCGGAAAGCAACTGCGTAGAGGTGGCTGCCACCTCCAACGGTGGCCGCTCCGTACGCGACAGCAAGGACACGAACCGCCCGTCCCTGCGCTTCGCGCCCGCCCCGTGGCGGGCCTTTCTGCGTAGCTGCTAGCAGAAGCTCCCCAGGCCCTCGGCCCGCACCGGGCGTGGCGCGGAGCGCGGGGGCGCCGTCACAGGTCTGGCGGCGTCCGCACCGTCACTGCGCGCCGATATGCCTGGCGGTTACACGTAAGTGTGGGGCTGTTGATCATCTGGACAGTTGCCTCGGGTAACCTCCGCCCTGGCCACCGATCTCGCAAGGAGCGGTGTGCCCCGCACGAGGCAAGGTGTCGCGGCGGTGTGGGCGGAGAGGTGCGACACATGGGTGCCAGCGGTTCCAGCAGCGAGACCAAGACGGAAGGGGCGGACACCGGGAGCGCGTCGGATTCCGGGCCACGCGGCCTGGAGCCGGGCGCGTCGGCGGAACGGCTGCTCCTGTTCACCGACGCGGTCGCCGCCATCTCCATCACCCTCCTCATCCTGCCGCTGGTCGACCTCGTTCCCGAGGCCGTCTCCGCCCACGAGGCGCCCAGCAAGGTGATCACCGATCACCTCGACCAGATCTGGAGCTTCCTGCTCAGCTTCCTGGTCATCTCGAACATCTGGCTGGAACACCACCGGACCTTCGCGTCGGTCGGGAAGCTGACCCGCCCCCTGATGGTCTGGAACATGGGGTGGCTGCTCGCCGTCGTCGTGCTCCCCCTGCCGACCGAGATGATCGGAGCCTTCGGCCGGGACAGCTTCGTCGCGACGTTCTACTACGCGACGCTCCTGGCCAGCATGGTGTGCAGGTCCGCGATGCTGCGGATCCTCACGACCACGCCGGAACTGCTCAAGGACGACGTCCCCGGGGCACACCGCAGGACCGCGGACCTGTACACCGAGGGCTACCTCAACGTCATCGCCGTGGTCGTCGCGTTGCTGCTGGCGCTGGCGGTGCCCGCGCTCCAGTACTACAGCCTCCTGCTGCTCGTCGTTCCCCGCCGGATCCTGCGCTTCCGCGGCCGGGCCGGCGCCCGCTGACGGGACCTCCCCGGCCCCCCGGCCCCCCGGTTCCCCCCCGGCCGGACAGGACGCCGGTCATGCCACGTCCTCCCCGGCGGCGCCCCGGAAGGTGGTCAGGAACAGCGCCTCGATCGACTCGTCGTCGAGCCCGGCCAGCCGCGCCTTCGTCAGCCAGCGCCGCAGATCCTTGCGCAGCGGCCCGAGCGCGGCGGGCGGGGCCCCGGCCAGGGTGCGCGTCACGAACGTCCCGATGCCGGGCCGGGCGGCCACCAGACCGTCGTGCTCCAGTTCCCGGTATGCCTTGAGCACGGTGTTCGGATTGATCGCGAGCCGCCCCGCCACGTCCTTGACGGTGGGGAGCCGATCGCCCTCCGCGAGCAGCCCCAGCCGCAGCGCGTGCCGTACCTGCTGGACCAGTTGCTGGTACGGCGAGAGGCCGGACCCGCTGTCCAGGTGGAGTTCAATCACTGATTCCCCCAGTTGTCTAGTGAGCTAGCACTTTAGGTGCCTCGGCGGACGGCGCGTCAAGAGATGTAAGGGGCACGTGTCTTGGGGTGCGCCGCGTCCGCGCCCGGCATTAAGGAAACGTAAAGATTGCCGGGATCCGGCAATGCGCGCACATGCCCCCGTCACACAGAATGGGCGCAGCACAGACGGGGGAAGGACCCTGGTGCCGGGACACGGAAGCGTGTCCCGCGCCGGGGCGATGACGCACGCGGACGCCGATGACGTACATGGACGACATGTGCGGGCGCGACGGACGCGGATGACGTACGCGGGGGCGTACGGGACACCTGGGGGGTGGGGACGGATGAACGAGTTCTACGGCGCCGCCCTCGGTTTCCCCACCGCGCTCTTCGGGGCCGCCCTGCTCGTCGTCGTCGGCTTCTGGCTGCTGGTCGTCGCCGGAGCCGCCGAGCACGACGCCTTCTCCGGGCACCTGAACGCCTCGGCCGGCGGTGGGCTCGGGGGAGTCCCGGTCGCCGTGCCCGCGTCGGTGCTGATCGCCACCGCCTGGTTCGTGAGCCTCGCCGGATCGGTGCTGGTGCGCCGCTCCGTGGAGCCCGGCGCCGCCCGCACGCTCTGGTCGGTGGCCGTGCTCGCCGGGGCCCTGCTGATCGCCTGGGGGGTCACCCGGCTCCTCGTACGCCGGTTGCGCGACCTCGTTCCTGAACAGGCGCCGCCGTCCCGGCTCGACTTCATCGGGCTGACCTGCACGATCCGTACCGGCTCCGTCTCCGCCGACTTCGGTCAGGCCGAGGTCGCCGCGGACGACGGCTCGACCGCCGTCGTCCAGGTCAGGCGGGCCGGCACGGACGAGGGCGCGGCCCTCTCCGCCGGGTCCACGGGACTGCTGTACGCGTTCGACGCCGAGGGCGAGTTCTTCTGGGTCGCTCCGTACGACCCGGCGCTCGACCCGCGTTCCGCCCGCTGACCGCGTGACCGTCGGCGTCCGCCGACCCGGTGACGACAGGCGTCCGCCCACCCCGTAGACGTGGGCGTCCGCCGACCGTCACCACCACCCGCTTCGGTCCGGGTGCCGTGCCCCCCTCCGGCGCCCCGGACCGCCACCACCGCCACCACGCCCGCACTCTTTTCGAGGACTCCTCATGGATGCCATCTCCTTGGGCCTCGGCGTGCTCGTCGCCGTCGTCCTGCTCGTCGTCATCGCGCTGTTCCTGGTCATCAGCCGGCTCTTCCGCAAGGTGGAACAGGGCCGTGCGCTGATCATCTCCAAGACCAAGAAGGTCGATGTGACCTTCACCGGCGCCGTCGTCCTGCCGGTGCTCCACAAGGCCGAGTACATGGACATCTCGGTGAAGATCATCGAGATCCGCAGAACCGGCCGCGAGGGCCTGATCTGCCAGGACAACATCCGCGCGGACATCCACATCTCGTTCTTCGTCCGCGTCAACAAGACCGTCGAGGACGTCATCAAGGTCGCCCAGGCGATCGGCACCGAGCGGGCCAGCGACAAGATCGCCATCCAGGAGTTCTTCGCGGCGAAGTTCTCCGAGGCGCTGAAGACGGTCGGCAAGCAGCTCGACTTCGTCGACCTCTACACCAAGCGCGAGGAGTTCCGGGACCGGATCATCCGCGTCATCGGCACCGACCTCAACGGCTACCACCTCGACGACGCCGCCATCGACTTCCTTGAGCAGACCCCGATGACCCAGCTCGACGGCGCGAACATCCTCGACGCCCAGGGCATCCGCAAGATCACCGAGCTGACCGCCGTCGAGCACGTCCGTACCAACGAGTTCCAGCGTACGGAGCAGAAGGAGATCACCCGGCAGAACGTGGACGCCCGGGAGACCATCCTGGAGCTGGAACGCCGCCAGGCCGAGGCCGAGATCAAGCAGCACCGCGAGGTCGAGACGCTGCGCGCCCGGGAGGAGGCCGCGACCGCCAAGGTGCAGGAGGAGGAGCGCCTCGGCGCGCAGGCCGCGTACCTGCGTACGGAGGAACAGCTCGGCGTGCAGCGCGAGAACCAGGCGCGGGAGATCGCCGTGGCGCAGAAGAACCGCGAGCGGGTCATCGCCGTCGAGAACGAGCGCATCGAGAAGGACCGGGTCCTGGAGGTCATCGGGCGCGAGCGGGAGACCGAGCTGAGCCGTCTCTCCAAGGACAAGGAGGTCGAGACGGAGCGCCGCGAGATGGCCGATGTCATCCGGGAGCGGATCGCCGTGGACCGTACGGTCGCCGAGCAGGAGGAGTCGATCAAGAAGCTCCGGATCGTCGAGGAGGCCGAGCGCACCCGCCAGTCGGTGATCATCGCCGCCGAGGCGGAGGCCCAGGAGAGGCTGGTCAAGGACATCAAGGCGGCCGAGGCGGCCGAGGTCGCCGCCCGCCACCACGCGGCCGAGCAGCTCACGCTCGCCGAGGCGCGGCTGAAGGCCGCCGATCTCGACTCGCAGGCCAAGCTGCGGCTCGCGGAAGGCGTCCAGGCCGAGACGGCGGCGCCCCTGCTCGCGGCGGTGCAGGTCCGCGACAAGGAGGCGGACGTCATCGAGAAGGCGGGCCTCGCGGAGGCCGGCGCCACCGAGGCACGGCTGCGCGCCGAGGCGGAGGGCACCAGGCTGAAGGCGCTCGCGGCGGCCGAGGGCGCGCGGGCGCAGGCCACGGCGGAAGCCGCGTTGATCGGCGAGAAGCTGAAGGCCGAGGCGGAAGGGCTCACGGAGAAGGCGGCGGCGATGGCCGCGCTGGACGACGCGTCCCGTACGCACGAGGAGTACCGGCTGCGGCTGGCCGCGGACAAGGAGATCCGGCTCGCGGGCCTGGACGTCCAGCGGCAGGTCGCGGAGGCACAGGCCACGATCCTCGCGACCGGCCTGGAGAACGCCGACATCAACATCGTCGGCGGGGACTCCGTCTTCTTCGACCGGCTCGTCTCGTCGATCTCGCTCGGCAAGAGCGTGGACGGCTTCGTCCAGCACTCGGAGACCGCGCAGGCGCTCGGCAAGCCCTGGCTGGACGGTACGGCCAGCTTCCCGGAGGACCTGACGCGGATCCTCGGCTCGGTCTCGACCGCCGATGTGCAGAACCTGACGGTGTCGGCGCTGCTGATGAAGCTGATGAAGTCCGGCGGCGGCGCGGAGGCCGGACAGCTCGGCCGGCTCCTGGAACAGGTGGACCGGCTGGGCCTCTCCGACACCCCGCTCTCCGCGCTGAAGGGCGCACCGAACGGTGCCCTGAACGGCGCGGTCACGGCCTGAGACCCCTGGTCTCGGGGGCGCGCGGGTCCGGAGCTGCCGCACGGGGGTCGGTGGATCAGGATCCGCGCGCCGCGACGCGGGCGTACGGAAGAAGTCTGAGGCGCGGGGAGAGTGAGAAGTGAGTCCGATGGAGACCGAGGCCAGGACCGACGCGGGCACGGGCACGCACACCGGTAGCGGAGCCGCGCCCGCCGGGGCCGGTGCGGCCGACACCGGTAAGGGAGCCGCGCCCGCCAGGAGCGGCGGGGCCGACAGCGGTACGCCCGCCAGGAGCGGCGGTGCCGACACCGGTACGCCCGCCACGGATGCCGGTACGCCCGCCAGGAGCGGCGGTGCCGACACCGGTACGCCCGCCATGGATGCCGGTACGTACGAGGTGCTGCGCGACCGGCTCGGTGCCCAGGCCCGGGAGCTGGCCCGCCGGGCCGAGGCGCTGAACACCCGCCGCGTCGAGGCGTTCGGCTCCACGGAGCTGGCCCTCACCGGCACCGGACAACTGCGGACCGGGCGGCCCAGCGTCCCCCGCGACCTCGTCGCCGTCGGCGGCGCGCTGCTCCTCGGCCACCACGGGCGGCCGGACGGCGGCCCCGGGGCGCCGGTCGACGTCGGGGACGTCCTCGCGCTGTACGACCGCGAGCTGAACCCGCTGCCCGCGGACGCCGTCCCCGGACTCCTCGACGACCCGCGCTTCGTACGGGAGTTCGCGGAGCTGTACCGCTACTTCCGCGACGCCCGGCTGCGCCGGCTGCGGTGCGCCGACGGCCGGCTGCTCGCCGTCTTCCAGACCGGCGAGAGCGCCGACGACGTGCGCGTGCTGCGCTGGGCGCTCTCCGGCGAAGGCGCGGACACCGTGGTCGAGTTCCTCGACGCGCGCGGCGAGCGCGACCATGTCCTGCCGCCCGCACACGACTTCACCTGGACGGCGACCACCCGCGAGGACCAGATCCCCGGCGGCCATCCGTATGTCGCCGTCGACGGCGGCCGGTTGCACGTCTCGACCGTCGGCGGCGCCCTCACCGTCAGGGCCGGGGGCGACGACGAGGCCGCCGAGGCGCTGTACACCGAGCCGGTCACCGAACCGCTCCAGGCACTGGCCGACGCCGAGATCGAGTACGCACGGGCCGGCGCCCTGATCCTGCTGCGCGTCCGCCCGTACAAGGAGGAGACGCGGCGCCATCTCGTCGTCCACCCCGCCACCCGGACGGCTCTGCGGCTCGACGCGCTCGGACAGGCGTGCCGGCGGCTCCCCGAGGACCAGGGGATCATCTTCCCCGGCGGCCACGTCCTCGCCACCGGCGCCCACAAGACCTTCGAACTCGACGTCGACGGAATGGAGTTCGAGCGCGAGACGCGCTCCCCGAACGGCGAGGACGTGCTGTACGCGTTCCACGACCGCGCCCGGGGCCGGGGCCTGCTGCTCCCGTACAACCTGATCCGGGAGGAGGCCGCCGCCCCGCTGCCCTGCCGCGGCCACGCGCTCTTCGAGGACGGCACCCTCGTCACCCTGCGCTCCACCCCGGCGACGGCGGGGGAGACGGAGGAGGCCGCGCGGGTCCACGCCGTCCAGGTCTGGCGCTCGCCGTTCGTCTCCGACACCTACGCCGCCGCGGCCCCCGCCGGTGAGGGGCCGCTCGCACGCATCGGCAACGCCGACCTGGTGCGCGGCATCTCCGACTGCCTGTCGCTGGCCCGCTCCGCCGCCGACCCCGTGTCCACCACCGCCGAGGTGTACGGGGCGCTGCGCGCCGCCTGTGTGCGCGCCGCCGACGCCTACCACTGGCTGGGCGACCCGGACGTGGGCGATCTGCGCGAGCCGCTGGCCGGGGTACGGGACACCGCCGGGCAGGTCCTCGCCGAGTTCGAGACCGTGACGACGCTGACCCGGCAGGCGGCGGACGCGCTCGCCGAAGCCGCCGCCGGGGCCGCCGCGCTGGTGCGCCGGGCGCGCGGCGAGGCCCCGCGCACCGCCGCCGGATGGGTCGACCGGCTCACCGAACTCCGCGATGCCCACGGGCATGTGCTGACGCTCCAGGAGCTGCGGTACGCGGACACCGCGGCCGTGGACGCCCTCGCGGCCGAACTGGCGGGGGACGTCACGTCGTTCGCGCAGCGCGCGGTGGGCTTCCTGCGGGGCGAGGACGCCTTCGCCGGGTACCACGAGGAGATCGGGCGGCTGACGGCCGAGGGCGACACCCTCGCCACCGTCGCGGAGGCCGCGCCGCTCACCGCGCGCCTGGACGCGCTGGCCGCCGGGCTGCGGACCGTCACGGAGGTCGTGGCCGGTCTGGAGATCGGCGACGCCACCGTCCGTACGTCCATCCTGGAGCGGATCGCCGGGGTGCTGGGCGCCGTCAACACCGCCCGTGCCACGCTCGCCGCACGCCGCGGGGAACTGCTCGACCACGAGGGCCGCGCCGAATTCGCCGCCGAGAGCGCCCTGCTGGGGCAGGCGGTCACGGGCGCCATGGCCGTGGCCGACACCCCCGACGCCTGCGACGAGCAGATGGCGGCGCTGCTGCTGCGGCTGGAGGACCTGGAGGCGCGGTTCGCCGAGTCCGACGACTTCCTCACGGAGCTGGCCGCCAAACGCACCGAGGTGTACGACGCCTTCGCGGCCCGCAAGCAGAGCCTCCAGGACGCGCGGGCCCGCCGCGCGGAGCGGCTGGGCGGCTCCGCGCGGCGGGTGCTGGAGACCATCGCCCGCCGGGCCGCGACGCTCGGCTCCGCGGACGCGATCAGCACGTACTTCGCCTCCGACCCGATGGCCGCGAAGATCCGCCGCACGGTGGCGGAGCTGCGCGAACTCGGCGACGGCGTACGGGCGGGAGAGCTGGAGGGACGGCTCAAGGCCGCACGCCAGGAGGCGGCGCGCGCCCTGCGCGACCGCGCCGACCTGTACGCGGACGGCGGCACCCTGATCCGGCTGGGGCGCCACCGCTTCGAGGTGAACACCCAGCCGCTGGAGCTGACCCTCGTACCGGACGGGCGGGGCGGTACGGCGGGCCCCCACGACCCGGACGGCGCGGCGGGCCAGGACGGCGGGGCGGGGCGGGACGGTGCGACGGGTCAGGACGGCGGGGGGCTGGCCTTCGCCCTCACCGGCACCGACTACCGCGCGCCCGTCACCGACCCGGAGTTCGCGGCCACCCGCGCCCACTGGGCGCAGACCCTGCCCTCGGAGTCGGCGGACGTCTACCGGGGCGAGTACCTGGCGGCCCGGCTGCTGGCCGAGCACGGCCCGGAGGGGCTGCCGGAGGCGGACCGACTGGCCGCCTTCGTACGGAAGGCGGCGGAGTCGGCGTACGACGAGGGGTACGAGCGGGGCG
>NZ_JBHZDA010000156.1:0-8987 GCF_042755665.1 Streptomyces sp. NPDC059142 | reverse complement strand
CCACCGCACCGCCGGCTCTGCGGTGACCCCTTCGGCGGCCTCTCACCCCGTCCAGCGGTAGCGGCGCTCCGGGCGCCCCGTACCGCCGTAACGGAGCGAGATCTCCGCCCGGCCCGTCGTCGCGAAGTACTCCAGATAACGGCGGGCGCTCACCCGGGAGAGGGCTCCCGCCGCGGCGCACTCCGCGGCGGAGAGCCCCGCCGTGTTCTCCCGCAGCACGCGTTCCACCAGCTCCGCCGTGTGCGCGGCCAGGCCCTTCGGGAGGCCGCGGCTGCCCGGCGGTCGGGTGCCGAAGATATGGTCGACGTCCTCCTGGCGCGCCTCGCCCAGCGCGGCCAGCCGGCTCCGCAGCGACGCCACGTGCCGGAGCTGCTCCTGGAGCGCCGTCCGGTGGAACGGCTTGATCAGATAGTGCAGCGCGCCCGCGCGCAGCGCCGCGCGGATCAGCCCCGCGTCCCGCGCCGCCGTGATGAACAGTGCGTCGACACTGACGGCCCGCCCGTCCCGCTCCTCGGCGGCCCGCAACTCCCTGAGGACCGCGATCCCGTCCATGTCGGGCAGATAGATGTCGAGCAGCACCAGGTCGGGCCGGAGCCGTTCGGCCGCGCGCAGCGCCTCGGCGCCGCTGTGCGCGACGCCGACGACCGTGAAACCGTCCATCGCGGACACATAGCGGCTGTGCAGCTTGGCGACCATGAAGTCGTCGTCCACCACCAGCACTTTCATCACGCAGACCCTAAGCCGCGACCACAACGACCACAACGTCCGTTGATTCCGGAAGAGAGACAGCTTGTTAACGCGCAGGCAACATGTGGCCCACTTCACACTCGCTTCCGAAGGGCGGCTCACGTGCGATTGCGCACCCCCCTGGCCCTGCTCGGGTCGGCGCTCCTGGTGCTGGTGGGGCCGCCGCTGCTCAGCTCGGGCAGTGGCACCGACACCGGTACGCAGATACCCGGTCTGCGTTTCATGGTCCCCAACACCCCCGGCGGTGGTTACGACATCACGGCCCGCACCATGGCCAAGAACGCCGAGGACGCCGAACTCACCCACAACATCGAGGTGTTCAACCTGCCCGGCGCGGGCGGCACCGTAGGGCTCACCCGGCTCGTCGGTGAGCACGGCAACGGCAAGCTCGCCCTGTCCATGGGGCTCGGTGTGGTCGGCGCCGTCCACACCAACAAATCCCCCAAGACCCTCGCCGACACCACTCCGATCGCCCGGATCACCGAGGAGTCCGACATCGTCGTCGTCGGCAAGGACTCCCCGTACCGGACCATGGACGACCTGGTCACGGCATGGAAGGCCGACCCGGCCAAGGTCCCGGTCGGCGGCGGTTCCTCGCCCGGCGGGCCCGACCACCTCGCCCCGATGCTGATGGCGAAGGCCGCCGGCATTCCGCCGAAGACGGTCAACTACGTGCCGTTCGACGGCGGCGGCGAACTCCTCGCCTCCATCCTGGGCGACAAGGTCGCCTTCGGCGTCTCCGGTGTCGGCGAATACCTCGACCAGATCGAGTCCGGGGAGCTGCGCCTCCTCGCCGTCACCGGCCCCGAACGGCTGCCGGGCCTGGACGCCCCCACGCTGCGCGAGGCCGGCCTCGACACCGACTTCACCAACTGGCGCGGCATCGTCGCACCACCGGGCCTCTCCGGCGCCGAACGCGCCAAGCTGATCGCCTTCTTCGAGAAGCTGCACGACTCGCCCCAGTGGCGCGCCTCGCTCAAGAAGAACGGCTGGGCCGACGCCTTCCTCACCGGCGACGCGTTCGGCGACTTCCTCGCGAAGGAAGACCGGCGGGTCGACTCCGTGCTCAAGGAGCTGGGACTGTGACACCGCCGACCGACACCCCGGACACGTCCGGCACCCCCGGCACCCCGGCCGCCCCCGAGGCCGCCGCGGCCCCGGCGGGCCCCCGCGACGCCCGCTCCTGGCTGCGCGAACACTCCGAGATCGGCGTCGGCCTGCTGCTGCTCGCCCTCGGCGTCCTCGTCCTCACCGACGCCCTCACCATGACCGTCGACCTCACCCAGCGCGGCCCCGTCGGCCCGAAGACCGTCCCCGTCGTCGTGGGGACCGGGCTGCTCGTGGTCGCCGTACTCCTCACCCTCGACGTGCTGCGCGGCGGCAGGGGCGAGGCCGAGGGCGGCGAGGACGTCGACCTCGCCGAGCCCGGCGACTGGCGCACCGTCCTGCTGCTCGCCGGGGTCTTCCTCGCCAACGCCGTCCTCATCGGCCCGCTCGGCTTCCCCGTCTCCGGCGCCCTGCTCTTCTGGGGTTCGGCGTACGCGCTCGGCAGCCGCCACTACGACCGCGACCCGCTGATCGCCGCCGGCCTCTCCCTCCTCACCTACTTCGTCTTCGACAACCTGCTCGGTGTCCCCCTCCCCGGCGGCCCGCTGATGGGGGTGCTGTAACCGATGGACTCCCTCAACTCCCTCATCGACGGCTTCGGTACGGCGCTCACGCCGATGAACCTGCTCTGGGCCGCGATCGGCGTGCTGCTCGGCACCGCGATCGGCGTCCTGCCCGGCATCGGCCCCGCCATGGCGGTCGCGCTGCTGCTCCCGGTGACGTACGGACTCGAACCGACCGGCGCGTTCATCATGTTCGCCGGGATCTACTACGGCGCCATGTTCGGCGGCTCCACCACCTCCATCCTGCTCAACACCCCGGGGGAGAGCGCCGCCGTCGTGGCGGCGATCGAGGGCAACCCCATGGCCAAGGCGGGCCGGGGCGCCCAGGCGCTCGCGGCGGCGGCCGGCGGCCACTTCGCCGGCGGCATGATCGGCACGATCCTGCTGGTGGTCCTCGCCCCGACCGTCGCCTCGCTCGCCGTGGACATCGGCGCCCCCGACTACTTCGCGATCATGGTGCTCGCCTTCATCGCCGTGACGTCCGTCCTCGGCTCCTCCCGGATCCGCGGACTCGCCTCCCTCCTCATCGGCCTCACGCTCGGACTGGTCGGGCTCGACCAGATGACCGGCCAGCAGCGGCTCACCTTCGGCACGCTCCAACTCGCCGACGGCATCGACGTGGTGATCGTCGCGGTCGGTCTCTTCGCGATCGGCGAGGCCCTGTGGGTCGCCGCGCATCTGCGCCGCACCTCGGGCGAGGCGATCCCGGTCGGGCGTCCCTGGCTGGCGCGCAAGGACCTCCGCCGCACCTGGCGGCCGTGGCTGCGCGGGCCGCTCATCGGCTTCCCGTTCGGGGCGATCCCGGCGGGCGGCGCGGAGATCCCCACCTTCCTCTCCTACGTCACCGAGAAGCGGCTCTCCCGGCACCGGGACGAGTTCGGCAAGGGCGCCATCGAGGGCGTGGCCGGACCCGAGTCGGCCGCCTCCGCCTCGGCGGCGGGCACGCTGGTCTCGATGCTCACCCTCGGCCTGCCCACGACGGCCGTCGCCGCGGTGATGCTCGCCGCCTTCCAGCAGTACGGCATCCAGCCGGGCCCGCTGCTCTTCGAACGCGAACCCGAACTGGTCTGGGGGCTGATCGCCTCCCTCTTCGTCGGGATGGTGCTGCTGCTCGCCCTCAACCTCCCGCTCGCCCCGGTCTGGGCCAAACTCCTGCGCATCCCGCGCCCGTACCTCTACGCGGGGATCCTCTTCTTCGCCGCGGTCGGCGCGTACGCGGTCGGCGGCGAGGCCCTCGACCTGGTCATCCTGCTGATCATCGGCCTGATCGGCTTCGGGATGCGGCGCTACGGCCTGCCCGTGCTCCCCGCCGTCATCGGCGTCATCCTGGGCCCCGCCGCCGAACAGCAGTTGCGGCGCGCGCTCCAGATCAGCGACGGAAGCGTGACCGGCCTGGTCGACACGCCGTTCTCGGTGACGGTCTACGCGGTGATCGTGCTGCTCCTGGCCTGGCCGGGCATCCGGAAGCTGATCGTGGCGCGGCGCGGCGCGCGTACGGAGGGATAGCGGCGGCGGGGCGGCGGGCGGCGACGCGGGGCCCGTTGTCAGTGGGGGCTGGCACCATCGGACCATGACCACCACCGACTGGGACGCCGCCGCCGACACCTTCGAGGGGGGTGGGGGGCCCCGTCCGCTCGGACGCCCCCCCGCCGCGCGCGCCGGGGCGCCGCACGGCGGGGGGGCGGGTTGTGGGGGGGGCCCCCCCCCACCCCCCCCCCCCCCCCCCCGCGGGGCCCCCCCCCCCCCCCCCACCCCCCCCCCCCCCCCCCCCGGCCCCCCGGCACCCCGCCGTGCGCGCCGCCTGGGCGGCCAGGATGGGGGAGTGGCTGCCCGACGCGCCGTCCCGGGTGCTCGACCTCGGGTGCGGTACGGGGAGCCTCGCCCTGCTCGCCGCCGAGCGGGGACACCGGGTGACGGCCGTCGATCTCTCCCCGCGGATGACGGCCCTCGCCCGCGCCAAGCTGGCGGGCACCGGCGCGGAGGTCCTGACCGGCGACGCGGCCCGGCCGCCGGTGGGTCAGGAGCGCTTCGACGTGGTGCTGGCCCGTCATGTGCTCTGGCTGCTGCCCGATCCCGAGGAGACGCTGCGCCACTGGGCGGCGCTGCTGCGGCCCGGGGGCCGGCTGATCCTGGTCGAGGGCGTCTGGTCGGGCACCGGTCTGCCCGCCTCCCGGCTGACCTCGGCCCTGGCCGCCCTCGCCGAACGCGTCCAGTACGAACGGCTCTCGGCGGACGCCGCGCTCTGGGGCCGCCCGGTCGACGACGAGCGGTACGCGCTGATCGCGGTCCCCGCCCCGCCCGTCCGTCACCGGGAGGTGGTCGACGTCCATCTCGTGGTGCGCAGAGGGGACGAGGTGCTGCTCGCCCGCAGGGCCGGCACGGGGTACGCGGACGGACTGCTCAACTGCCCCTCCGGACACGTGGAGTCAGGGGAGGACGTCCGTACGGCCGTGATCCGGGAGGCCGCCGAGGAGATCGGCATCGCCCTGACCCCCGGCGACGTGCGCGTCGCGCTGGTCATGCAGCATCGCGGACCGGGCGGCGCGCCCCGGATCGGGTGGTTCTTCGAGGCGGCGTACGGCGCGGGCGGCGAGCCGTACAACCGGGAGCCGGAGAAGTGCTCGGGCCTGTCCTGGCATCCGCTGTCCGGGCTCCCCGACGACCTGGTGGCGTACTGCCGCGCCGGGCTCGACGCCTACCGCGCCGGTGAGCGCTTCGTGCTGCACTGGCACGAGGACGGCGACCCGCTCGCTCACACCCCGGGGACCGACCGCTCCGTCGTACTGCCCGCGACGGACGGTCAGGAGGGCCGGTCCAGCTCGCGGACGTGGCGTACCTCGGACGCGCAGATCTCGTAGCCGAACCACCGGTTGACGGCCAGCATCGGGCCGTTGTCCGCGTCGTTCGCGGTGAACGCCTCCCGGTACCCGGCCGCGCGGGCGCGCAGGAGCGAGTCGGTCTTGGCGAGTTTCGCCAGGCCACGGCCCCGGAAGGCGCGACGGGTGCCCGTCATGGCCGTCAGATAGCGGGTGGCGCCGTCGGTATGGGCGGCCGTGAACCCGGCGACCTGACCGTCCACCTCCACCACCGTCGTCAGCACGCGGTCCAGACACGGATGGTTCCACGTGTGGTTCAGCCAGTCCTCGTAGTCGTCCAGGGCCATGGCGATGTCGCCCGGCTCGTCGGCCGTCACCTCGGCGTCGGCCTCGAAGAGCGGGCGGGGATCGGCCGCGTACTCCGCCGCCGTACGCAGCACCACGCCCGCGGGAAGACGCTCCGGCATCGCGGGCAGGGCGCCCCCGGCCAGATCCAGCCGCTGGAAGTGCGCCGGGCGCTTCGGCCGATACCCATGGCGCGCCGCGAAGGCGAGGCTGGACGGCTCGTCCAGCGCCCAGGAGTAGACACTGGTCGCGCCGTTGGCCGCGAGATGCTCCTCGGCGGTACGGAGGATCAGCGACCCCGCGCCCCGGCCCCGGCGCCCGGGAAGGACCTGCGGGGTGACCGAGGACTGGCCGGGGACCTCGCTGTCGTACGCCAGGCCGACATGCGCCGTCCCGATCATCTCGCCGTCCTCCTCGGCCACCAGGAGGCGGTACTTCTTGGCCGGATTGGCGTTCGCCACCTCGAAGAGGACGGCTTCCTCGGTCACGATGAGGAACGGGACGCAGGCGCGGCGCAGGGCCACGACGGTCGCCGCGTCCTCGGTGCGGAAATCACGGATAGTCACAGTCATGAGGAGCGACCTTACGTGCGCGCGCCGCTGGTCCGCCTCCTCTTTTTCCCGTCGCGTTCCGGCCAGCTCTGCCGCGTGTCACTCGGCGCCCACAGCTCGTGGGGGAGAATCGCCCTGTGACGTTGAAGATCGTGATCGACCCGGCCTCCGTGACCGCTCCGTACGAGCAACTGCGTACCCAGATCTCCGCGAAGGCCCGCTCAGGTCTGCTGCCGGTGGGGTACAAGCTCCCCACCGTGCGGGGGCTCGCCGAGGAGCTGGGCCTGGCGGCCAATACCGTCGCCAAGGCGTACCGCGCGCTGGAGACCGACGGGGTCATCGAGACCCGCGGCAGGAACGGTACGTTCGTCGCCGCGGCCGGCGAGGCCGCCGACCGCGAGGCCGCCTCCGCCGCCCGCGCGTACGCGGAGCGTGCCCGGCGCCTCGGTCTCGGCAGGGCCGCCGCACTCGCCGCCGCCGAGGAAGCCGTACGCGCCGTTTACGCCAAGTGACCGCCGTGGCCGGATCCGGGCTGCCGTGAGCAACCCGGCCAGGGCACGACACCGGTCCTCGCGGGCACGCCGTCCCAGGCCGGTCACCGCGCCGCCGTGGGCGACCGGTTGCCTTCCGGGGAGCGGCCCCGCGTCACAGGTACAGGCCCGCCTCCGGGCCCGGGTGCTGGGACGGGACCGAGGCCGGGCCCGTGCCCCGGCGCAGCGCGTACAGCTCCGCCAGCGTGGCGCCCTCCCTGCCCACCGCCGACTCGCCCTCGCCGTCCTCCCGGCCCAGCCAGGAGACCGCCTCCGCACGGGTCAGCGAACCGACCTCGATCCTCGCCAGACAGCGGCCCGGACGGACCACCGCCGGGTGGAGCCGCTCCAGATCCTCGTTGGTCGTCACCCCCACCAGAACGTTCCTGCCCTGCCCGAGCAGACCGTCCGTCAGATTGAGCAGCCGCGACAGCGCCTGGCCCGCCGTGTGCTTGGCCTCCCCGCGGATCAGTTCGTCGCAGTCCTCCAGGAGCAGCAGCCGCCACCGGCCCTTGGCCGAGCCGTCGTCCTCGCCGATCGCGATGTCCATCAGATAGCCGACGTCGTTGAAGAGCCGCTCCGGGTCCAGCACACAGTCGACCTGGCACCAGTCGCGCCACGAACGGGCCAGCGTGCGCAGCGCCGAGGTCTTGCCGGTGCCCGGCGGGCCGTGCAACAGCAGCAGCCGGCCCGCGATGTCGTCCGGTGTCACCTTCATCAGCCGGTCCATCGCCTCGGCCACCGGCGCCGTGTAGTTGGGCCTGACCTCGTCCCACGTACCGGCGGAGATCTGCCGCGTCGTCCGGTGCGGACCGCGCCGCGGCGAGACGTACCAGAACCCCATCGTCACGTTCTCCGGCTGCGGCTCCGGATCGTCCCGCGCGCCGTCCGTCGTCTGCTGGTGGATCTTCTCCGCCAGTTCGGTGGAGACGGCCGTCACCGTCACATCGGCCCCCCGGTTCCAGCGGGAGACCAGCAGCGTCCAGCCGTCGCCCTCGGCGAGCGTCGCGCTCCGGTCGTCGTCACGGGCGCGGCGCAGCACGGTGGCGCCGGGCGGCAGCAGCTCCGCGCCCGGCCTGACCCGGTCGATGGTGGAGCTGTGGGAGTACGGCTGCTCGCCCGTCGCGAAGCGGCCGAGGAACAGCGCGTCGACCACATCCGAGGGCGAATCGCTGTCGTCGACGGTGAGCCGGATCGGCAGGGCGTCCTGAGGCTTGGCAGACATGTCGCCCATGATCCGGCACCGGGACGTCCGATGCACGGTGTTTTGGCCGCCGGTGGCGGCGGAGCGCGGCGCGATGTCCGCGACCCGCCGCACGCCCCGGCGCTCCCCGTCACCACCGGCGGCGCGCTCCCCGCCCCGCCGCGCCGTCACCCGTCGGGCGCCCCGCCGCCCCCGTTCCGGCCGCCGGGCACCGCCCCGCGCGCCACGGCCGCGGCCCGGCGCGCGCGCCTCACCAGCGCGTAACCCCGGGTCAGCGCCCGGTCCCCGGCGAAGGAGCGGGTGAGCCCGCGGCCCTCCACCAGCCGGCCGAACTCCTCGATTCCGGTGGTGCGCCGCACGGTCACCCGTGTCAGCGCGTACGGCCCCTGGCCCCGGCGCGCCGCCGCGTTGCCCACCGCCAGCGCCTGGCGGAACCCGGCCGCGCGGACGGCGTGGCGTACCCGCCGGCTGGAGTAGCCGAACGGATAGGCGAAGGAGACGGGTTCCGTGCCCAGCTCCCCGGCCAGGATCTCCCGGCAGCGCCCGGTCTCGAAGCGCAGCCGTCCGTCGTCGATCTGGTCGAGCTGCGGATGGGTGTGGCTGTGGCCGCCGATCTCCGTACCGGCGGCGGCCAGTTCCCGTACCTGGTCCCAGTCGAGCATGGTGTCCGGGGCGGCGCCCTCGTCGTACGCCCCGCGCAGCCACGCCGTCGAGACGAAGAGCGTGGCCGCGAAGGCGTGTTCCGCGAGGACGGGGAGCGCGTACCGGTGCACCCCCGCGTACCCGTCGTCGAACGTGATCAGCACGGGGCGCTCCGGCAGCGGCTTCCCGGTGCGCCAGGCGTCGGCGAGCCGCGCCGTGGTCACCGGGGTGAAGCCGCGCGCCCCGAGCAGCGCCATCTGCGCCGTGAACGCCTCGGGCGCCACCGAGAGCGCGCGGGTGGCGGGCGCGGGCCGGTGCGCGACCGCGTGGTACATCAGGATCGGCACGGCGCCCGCCCCGCCGTCGGCGCCCGGCTCCGGGGGACCCGCCCCGCCGTCGGCGCCCGGCCCCGGGGGGGCCGCCCCCCCCCCCCGCCCGGCCCCGCCCCCCCCCCTGAAAGCGCCCCCCCCCCCCCCGCCCCC
>NZ_JBHZDA010000155.1:0-9287 GCF_042755665.1 Streptomyces sp. NPDC059142 | reverse complement strand
TTACCGGCGGGTGGGTCCTATTTTCTTAAACCCCCCCCCCCCCGGCCCCGTCCTGCCCCCCGCGCCTGCGGCGGGGGGCGGGGGGGGCCCCCCCCCCCCCCTTCCGTATGCCGTCCACGCGCTCTTACGGGAGCTGCGCCGCCCGTGCCTCGCGGCGGTTGCCGCGGAAGGTGTTCACCCGCCGTGCCGTGGCGAAGAGCGGGATCACCGCGCCCGTCACCACCTGGAGCGCACAGCCGGTCTGGAGCAGGAGCTGACCGCCGGGCGCGTCGAACGCCCACGCCGCCAGCAGCCCCATCGCGGCCACGATCCAGCTCAGCATGGCCACCGCGAGGACACCCCGCGGCTTCGGGTACTCGACGCGGCTCACCATCAGCCACGCCACGCCGACGATCGCGAGCGTCGTCGGTACGAAGGGCAGCTCCAGCAGGACGATCGAGACGACCGTCAGCGCCCCGAAGGGGGACGGCATCCCCTGGAACATGCCGTCCTTCATCGTCACGCAGGAGAATCTCGCCAGCCGCAGCACGACCGCCAGCAGCACCACGACCGCGGCCAGCGCCGAGACCCGTTGATGCGCGTCGTCCGCCACCATTCCGTACACCAGTACGAAATAGGCCGGGGCGAGACCGAAGCTGATCAGGTCGGAGAGGTTGTCCAGCTCCGCGCCCATCGGCGAGCTGCGCAGCTTGCGCGCCACGAGCCCGTCGAACAGGTCGAAGATCGCCGCGGCGAGCATCAGGATCACGGCCGTCGCGGCGGAGTGCCGCGCCATGCCGGTCTCGTCACTGCCCGTGAGGTGCGGGATCAGGATGCCGGTCGTGGTGAAGTACACGGCCATGAAGCCGCAGGTGGCGTTGCCCAGCGTGAGGGTGTCCGCTATCGACAGCCGCAGCGACAGCGGCATGTCCTCCGCGTCGTCCTCCGCCTCGGCCTCGGCCTCCGTGGCCCATCCGGCTTGCGTGTCGGGATCAATCACGGTCAATTCGAGTCACCCCTGCGGTCGTGGTCTGGCCGACCTCGACGGCGACCTCGACACCTTCCGGAAGGTAGATGTCGACGCGCGAGCCGAAGCGGATCAGGCCGATGCGCTCGCCCTGCTCCACCTTGGTCCCCTGGGGCAGGTACGGGACGATGCGCCGGGCCACCGCGCCGGCGATCTGCACCATCTCGATGTCACCCAGCTCGGTGTCGAAGTGCCAGACGACGCGCTCGTTGTTCTCGCTCTCCTTGTTGAACGCCGGGACGAACCCTCCGGGGATGTGCTCCACGGACGTCACGGTTCCCGCGAGGGGAGCGCGGTTGACATGGACGTTCAGCGGGCTCATGAAGATGGCGACCCGCGTGCGCCCGTCCTTCCACGGCATGATGCTCTGCACCACACCGTCGGCCGGGGAGATGACCCGGCCCTGCGTGATCTCGCGCTCCGGGTCTCTGAAGAACCACAGCATGCCCGCCGCGAGCGCGGTGGCGGGCACAGCGAGGACTGCCGCACGCTTGGAGCTGCGCGCGCGGGCCAGTCCGATCGCCGCGGTGGCGACGGTCGGGAGAAGCCACGGCGATGCTCCGCGAGCGATGCGGACGCGGCCGCGTGGTGCAGAGGTTTGGCTGTGGGGCATGGATGACCTTCGTAGCGGATGATGCCGCGCTGGCAACGGGGGACGGCGGCTTTCCAGCGATGGTACTGGTTACGAGCCGCAACTGAGCAAGCCAGCAGCCGAGTCGGGCGGCTTGAAGCGTGCGGCAGAGCACTGCGGGGTGTGATTTTCCTTGCCGCCAAAGCGGTGCAAAGTCGATAATTAACCCTGGAATCGGTACTCCTCCAGCAGTCGGCGACCGATGATCATTTTCTGGATCTCGGCGGTACCCTCGCCGATCAGCAGCATCGGTGCCTCGCGGTAGAGGCGCTCGATCTCGTACTCCTTGGAGAAGCCGTAACCGCCGTGGATCCGGAAGGCGTCCTCGACGACTTCCTTGCAGTACTCGGAGGCGAGGTACTTCGCCATCCCTGCCTCCAGGTCGTTTCGTTCCCCGGAGTCCTTTTTGCGTGCCGCGTTGACCATCATGGCATGGGCGGCCTCGACTTTGGTAGCCATCTCGGCCAGCTTGAACTGGATGGCCTGGTGCTGGGCGATGGGTCGGCCGAAAGTGTGACGTTGCTGGGCATATGAGACACCCAGCTCGAAAGCGCGCTGTGCGACGCCGCAACCACGCGCCGCGACATTCACCCGGCCCACCTCCACCCCGTCCATCATTTGGTAAAACCCTCGGCCGGTGGTTTCGCCGAGGACCCGATTGGCCGGAATGCGCACTCCGTCCATGATCAGCTCGGTGGTGTCGACCCCCTTGTACCCCATCTTGTCGATCTTCCCGGGGATGGTGAGTCCGGGCAGCACCTCCCCGAACCCGGGCTCCTTCTCCACCAGGAACGTCGTCATCGACCGGTGCGGAGCCGTACCCTCCGGGTGGCCCTCGTCCGTCCGGCACAACACCGCGACCAGGCTCGACGTGCCCCCGTTGGTCAGCCACATCTTCTGGCCGTTCAGTACGTACGTGTCCCCGTCCCTCACCCCCTTCGAGGTGATCGCGGAGACATCGGAACCCAGCCCCGGCTCCGACATCGAGAACGCGCCACGCACCGCGCCCTCGGCCATCCGGGGCAGGAACGTGTCCTTCTGTTCCTGGGTGCCGTGCTGCTTGAGCAGGTACGCCACGATGAAGTGCGTGTTGATGATGCCCGAGACGGACATCCACCCCCGGGCGATCTCCTCCACGCAGAGCGCGTAGGTGAGCAGCGACTCGCCGAGACCGCCGTACTCCTCGGGGATCATCAGCCCGAACAGTCCGAGTTCCCGCAGGCCCTCGACGATCCGGGTGGGGTATTCGTCGCGGTGCTCCAGTTCGGTGGCGACCGGCAGGATCTCCTTGTCGACGAAGTCCCGGACGGTGGCCAGGATCTCCCGCTGGACCTCGGTCAGGCCGGCGGTCTGGGCGAGTCGGCTCATGGGGTCACTTCTCCTGCGGCTCGGGGCGGCCCGGCTGCTCGCCGCCGCGTTCCTTCACGTATGCGGCGGTCGGCACCATCACCTTGCGGCGGAAGACGCAGACCACCGTCCCGTCCTGCTTGTATCCCTTGGTCTCCACGTACACGACGCCCCGGTCGTTCCGGGACCTCGACGGTGTCCTGTCGAGCACCAGCGTCTCGCCGTACAGCGTGTCGCCGTGGAAGGTCGGCGCCACGTGCCGCAGCGACTCCACCTCCAGATTGGCGATCGCCTTGCCGGACACGTCCGGCACCGACATGCCCAGCAGCAGCGAGTAGACGTAGTTCCCGACGACGACGTTCTTCCCGAAGTCGGTCGTGTTCTCCGCGTAGTTGCTGTCCAGATGGAGCGGATGGTGGTTCATGGTGAGCAGACAGAACAGATGGTCGTCGTACTCCGTGACCGTCTTGCCCGGCCAGTGCTTGTAGACCGCGCCGACCTCGAACTCCTCGAAGGTGCGTCCGAACCGCATCGCTCAGCCCTCCGGCGCTTCGAAGCTGGTGGTGCGCCGCATCCCGGCGGCCCGGCCCTTGCCCGAGATCACCAGCGCCATCTTCCGGCTGGCCTCGTCGATCATCTCGTCGCCGAGCATCGCCGAGCCCTTCGCGCCGCCCGCCGCCGAGGTGTGCCACTCGTACGCGTCGAGGATCAGCTCTGCGTGGTCGTAGTCCTCCTGCGACGGCGAGAAGATCTCGTTGGACGCCTCGATCTGGCCCGGGTGCAGCACCCACTTGCCGTCGTAACCGAGCGCCGCCGCCCGGCGCGCCACTTCGCGGTACCCGTCCACATCGCGGATCTGAAGGTAAGGACCGTCGATCGCCTGGAGATCATGGGTACGGGCGGCCATCAGAATGCGCATCAGAATGTAGTGATAGGCGTCCGCTCCATAGCCGGGCGGCTGTTCCCCGACCACCAGCGTCTTCATGTTGATCGACGCCATGAAGTCGGCGGGGCCGAAGACGATCGTCTCCAGCCGCGGGGAGGCGGCGGCGATCTCGTCGACGTTCACCAGCCCCCGGGCGTTCTCGATCTGCGCCTCGATGCCGATCCGGCCGACCTCGAACCCCATCGTCCGCTCGATCTGGGTGAGCAGCAGGTCCAGGGCGATGATCTGCTGCGCGTCCTGCACCTTCGGCAGCATCAGACAGTCCAGGTTCTGCCCGGCGCCCTCCACGACCGTGATGACGTCGCGGTACGTCCAGTGGGTCGTCCAGTCGTTGACGCGGACGACGCGCGTCTTGCCCGTCCAGTCGCCCTTGTTGAGCGCGTCGACGATGGTGTGCCGGGCGCCCTCCTTGGCGAGCGGCGCGCACGCGTCCTCCAGGTCGAGGAAGACCTGGTCGGCCGGGAGCCCCTGGGCCTTCTCCAGGAAACGCGGGTTGGAGCCCGGTACGGCGAGACAGGAGCGGCGCGGACGCAGCCGGTTCCCTGCGGGGCTCTCGGGGGTGGCGGGCGCGGTCATGAGGGGACCTCCAAGGGGTCGAGTCTGTTCGCTTTCCGGATCTCGTCGACGATACGGCCGATGATCTCCGTGATCCCGAAGTCCTTCGGGGTGAAGACGGCGGCCACTCCGGCCGCCCGCAGCGCCTCGGCGTCGGCGCCCGGGATGATCCCGCCGAGGATGACCGGCAGATCGCCGGCGCCGGCCTCGCGCAGCCGTCCGAGCACATCGGGCACGAGCGCGGCGTGCGAGCCGGACAGGATCGACAGGCCCACACAGTGCACGTCCTCGGCGAGCGCGGCCCCGACGATCTCCTCGGGCGTCAGTCTGATGCCCTGGTAGACCACCTCGAAGCCGGCGTCCCTGGCGCGTACGGCGATCTGCTCGGCCCCGTTGGAGTGCCCGTCCAGTCCGGGCTTGCCGACCAGCAGCCGCAGCCGCCCCGCGCCCAGCTCCGCCGCCGTCCTGGCCGCCTTCTCCCGTACGGCGGCGAGCGGCGTGCCCGGCTCCGCGGTCACCGCGACCGGCGCCCCGCCCACCCCGGTGGGGGCGCGGAACTCGCCGAACACGTCGCGCAGCGCCCAGGACCACTCGCCGGTCGTCACCCCGGCGCGGGCGCACTCCACGGTCGCCTCCATCAGATTGGCGGTGGAGGCGGCGGCCTTCTTGAGGGCGGTCAGCGCGTCGGTGGCCCGGGTCTCGTCCCGGGCGTCCCGCCAGGCGCCCAGCGCCGCCACGACCCGGGCCTCGTTCGCCGGGTCGACCGTCATGATCGCCGTGTCGAGATCGGCGGTGAGCGGGCTGGGTTCGGTGGACTCGTAGCAGTTGACGCCGACGATCCGCTCCTCGCCCGACTCGATCCGCGCCCGGCGCTCCGCGTGCGCGGACACCAGCCGCGACTTGAGGTAGCCGGACTCGACGGCCGCCAGCACGCCGCCCATCTCCTCGATCCGGCCGATCTCCGCCAGGGCCCCCTCGGTCAGCTCCGCGACCTTGGCCTCGACGACGTGCGAGCCCTCGAAGAGGTCCCCGTACTCCAGCAGATCGCTCTCGTGCGCGAGCACCTGCTGGATACGGAGGGACCACTGCTGGTCCCAGGGGCGCGGCAGTCCCAGCGCCTCGTTCCAGGCGGGGAGCTGGACGGCGCGGGCGCGGGCGTCCTTGGAGAGCGTCACGGCCAGCATCTCCAGGACGATCCGCTGCACGTTGTTCTCCGGCTGGGCCTCGGTCAGCCCCAGGGAGTTGACCTGGACGCCGTAGCGGAAGCGGCGCCGCTTGGGGTCCTCGACGCCGTACCGCTCCCGGGTGATCCGGTCCCAGATGCGGGAGAAGGCCCGCATCTTGCACATCTCCTCGACGAAGCGCACGCCCGCGTTGACGAAGAAGGAGATCCGTCCGACGACGTCCCCCCGGCGCTCCTCGGGGATCCGGCCGGAGGCGAAGACCGCGTCGAGCACGGCGATCGCCGTGGACATGGCGTACGCGATCTCCTGGACCGGGGTGGCCCCCGCCTCCTGGAGGTGGTAGCTGCAGATGTTGATGGGGTTCCACCTCGGCAGGTGGTTCACCGTGTACGTGATCATGTCCGTGGTCAGCCGCAGACTGGGCACGGGCGGGAAGACATGCGTCCCGCGCGACAGGTACTCCTTGACGATGTCGTTCTGCGTGGTGCCCTGGAGCGCGGCCGGATCGGCGCCCTGCTCCTCCGCGACCACCTGGTAGAGCGCCAGCAGCCACATGGCCGTGGCGTTGATGGTCATGGAGGTGTTGGTGTGCTCCAGGGGGATGTCCTGGAAGAGCCGGCGCATGTCGCCGAGGTGGGAGACCGGCACCCCGACCCGGCCGACCTCCCCGCGGGCGAGGATGTGGTCCGGGTCGTACCCGGTCTGGGTCGGCAGGTCGAAGGCGACGGACAGGCCGGTCTGGCCCTTGGCGAGATTGCGCCGGTACAGCTCGTTGGACGCCTCGGCGGTCGAGTGACCGGCGTACGTCCGCATGAGCCAGGGCCGGTCCTTCTGACGATCGGTCATGTGGGAACCCTCAGAACAGTCAGGCGGTCGGGGCGTTCGGGCGGGGGCCGTGTCAGGCGTCCTGGCGGCCGGGCACGGTCCGCTCCGCCGGTGCGTCCCGGAAGCGGTTGATGGCGTCGAGGTGACGGGCCCGCAGCTCTTCGTCGCGCACGCCCAGGCCCTCACGGGGGGCCAGCGCCAGCACGCCGACCTTGCCCTGGTGCCGGTTGCGGTGCACGTCGTACGCGGCCTGGCCGGTGTCCTCCAGCGCGTACACCTTCGACAGGGTCGGGTGGATCTTTCCCTTGGCGACGAGGCGGTTGGCCTCCCACGCCTCGCGGTAGTTGGCGAAGTGCGAGCCGACGATCCGCTTGAGCGACATCCACAGGTAGCGGTTGTCGTACTCATGGGTGTAGCCGGAGGTGGAGGCGCAGGTGACGACCGTGCCTCCCTTGCGGGTGACGTACACACTGGCGCCGAACGTCTCGCGCCCCGGGTGCTCGAAGACGATGTCCACGTCCTCGCCGCCGGTCAGCTCGCGGATGTGCTTGCCGAACCGTTTCCACTCGCGCGGGTCCTGGTGGTGTTCGTCCTTCCAGAACCGGTACTCCGCGGCGCTCCTGTCGATGATCGCCTCGGCGCCCATCCGGCGGCACAGCTCGGCCTTGTGGTCGCTGGACACCACACAGACCGGGTTCGCCCCGCCGGCGAGCGCGAACTGTGTGGCGTACGAGCCGAGCCCCCCGCTCGCGCCCCAGATCAGCACGTTGTCCCCCTGCTTCATCCCGGCACCGTTGCGGGAAACGAGCTGGCGGTACGCGGTCGAGTTGACGAGTCCGGGCGCCGCCGCCTCCTCCCAGCTCAGATGCTGGGGTTTGGGCATGAGCTGATTGGACTTCACGAGCGCCAGCTCCGCAAGACCGCCGAAGTTGGTCTCGAACCCCCAGATCCGCTGTTCGGGGTCGAGCATCGTGTCGTTGTGGCCGTCGGACGACTCCAGCTCGACGGAGAGGCAGTGCGCGACGACCTCGTCCCCGGGGTGCCAGGCGTTGACGCCGGGGCCGGTGCGCAGCACGACGCCCGCCAGGTCGGAGCCGATGACGTGGTACGGCAGGTCGTGCCGCCTGGTGAGTTCGCTGAGCCTGCCGTACCGCTCCAGGAACCCGAAGGTGGGCAGGGGCTCGAAGATCGAGGTCCAGACGGAGTTGTAATTCACCGAACTGGCCATGACGGCCACGAGGGCCTCGCCCGGGCCGAGTTCGGGCACCGCCACCTCGTCGAGGTGGAGTGAGGCGCGGGGGTCCTTCTCGTGGGTGGTCAGACCCGCGAACATCTCCGTCTCGTCCTTGTGCACGGTGACCGCGCGGTACGAGCCGGGGAGGGGGAGTGCGGCGAAGTCGGCGGATGTGGCGTCCGGCGACTGGATCGCGTCCAGGATGTCCTTCACGGTGGTGCCTCCGGCGAAGCTGGGATGCGAATGCGAGGGGTCGCGTGCGTGACTGCGGTGGAGGTGTGCCGTCGGTTCGGCGGTGGGGCGGCGCCGGGTGGGCGCGGAGGTACGCATGCCTGTGACGCAGGCGTCCGGGGCACGGGCGGGATCGCTCGCGGGAACAGCCGGACAACATCAACGTATGGCACCCTGTGACACCTGGCAAGGCACTGGGTGCCATTTTCCTGGCTCAGTTGTCGGGTGGGCGGCACGCATGAGCCATACCTACCGCCCGGAGGCCGGTACGTATCACTTCCCGCGGCGGGACGCGGCGGGACAGGACGCGGCAGGGCGGGGCGGTGGCGGGGAAGCGGGCGGTGGCGGGGGAGCGGGCTGGGCGGCCGGGGTCAGGCGTCCTTGAGCGCCTGCTGGATCGCGCGCATGACCTCGTCCAGCGGCGCGTCCGTGCGCGCCACGGTCACCAGGACGTCCCCGCCGGTACGGACGGACGCGGCCGGCCGAGGCGCCCCGCCCATGGCCCGGCCCGCGCCGATCCCCGTGCCGAAGGTGGCGCGGACGATCGCGAAGGCGTGGTCGAGCTGCCCCTCGACGTCGCCCTCCCCGCCGGCCCGCAGCCAGCGGCGCAGCACATGGTTGTGCGCGGTGACGACGGCGGACGCGGCCACCTCGGCGAGCAGCGGGTCGTCGTTGCCGTCGGTGTGGTCCCGCTCGTCGAAGTGGCCCAGCAGATAGCGGGTGAACAGCCGCTCGTAACGGGCCACCGAGGCGATCTCGCGCTCCCGGAGCGTGGGCACCTCGCGGGTCAGCCGGTAGCGCTCCACGGAGACCGCGGGGGAGGCCGCGTACATCCGCATGACCTCCTTGATGCCCCGGCAGACCGTGTCGAGGGGGTGCTCGTGGGAGGGCGCGGCGTTCAGCACCGCCTCCGCCCGGACGAGGGTGTCGTCGTGGTCCGGGAAGATCGCCTCTTCCTTGGAGCGGAAGTGCCGGAAGAAGGTGCGGCGCGCGACCCCGGCGGCGGCGGCGATCTCGTCGACGGTCGTCGCCTCGTACCCCTTGGTCGCGAACAGCTCCATGGCCGCCGCGGCCAGTTCGCGGCGCATCTTCAGCCGCTGGGCGGCGGCACGGGTGCCCGCCGCGCTCTCCGGGGCGTCGGACCGGGTGCTCGTACGGGAGGACTTGGCGGGCTGGGACATGAGGTGAACGTACTGCATCGGCGCAGGAGGGCGCGCCCGAGCCCCTGGTCCGCCCCGCCCCCGCCCCCCCCGCGCCACACGCGGGGGGGTGCGCGACCGGTTGATGCCGGAGGGCGCGCCCGGCTCCTCCTGGACGTGTGCGTACGC
>NZ_JBHZDA010000154.1:5523-9337 GCF_042755665.1 Streptomyces sp. NPDC059142 | reverse complement strand
GCCCCCACCCCCCCCGCCGGGGGGGCCGGGGGCATTTTGTGGTGGGGCCGGGGGTCTCACGGGGCCCGGCCGGGCCCCGTGAACGTCTTAGGGGGCGGGCACCGGCTGGCCGATGACCCGGAGCCGGTTAGGCTCATGTCGCAAGGCCAAGAGACCCTGCACCCACGCGTCACATCCCAGAAGGAGATGCTCGTGCCGTCCATCGACGTCGTCGTAGCCCGGGAAATCCTGGACTCCCGAGGCAACCCCACGGTCGAGGTCGAGGTCGGCCTCGACGACGGCAGCACCGGCCGTGCTGCCGTCCCCTCCGGTGCCTCCACCGGTGCGTTCGAGGCCGTCGAACTCCGCGACGGAGACGCCAACCGCTACCTGGGCAAGGGTGTCGAGAAGGCCGTCCTCGCCGTCATCGAGCAGATCGGCCCGGAGCTGGTCGGGTACGACGCCACCGAGCAGCGGCTGATCGACCAGGCGATGATCGACCTGGACGCGACCGAGAACAAGGGCTCGCTGGGCGCCAACGCCATCCTCGGTGTCTCGCTCGCCGTCGCGCACGCCGCCTCCGAGGCGTCCGACCTGCCGCTCTTCCGCTACCTGGGCGGCCCGAACGCGCACCTGCTGCCCGTTCCGATGATGAACATCCTGAACGGTGGCTCGCACGCCGATTCGAATGTCGACATCCAGGAATTCATGATCGCCCCGATCGGCGCGGAGTCCTTCTCCGAGGCGCTGCGCTGGGGTGCCGAGGTCTACCACACGCTCAAGAAGGTCCTGAAGCAGAAGGGCCTCTCCACCGGTCTGGGCGACGAGGGCGGCTTCGCGCCCAACCTGGAGTCCAACCGCGCCGCGCTCGACCTCATCCTCGAAGCGGTCAAGGAGGCCGGTTACGTCCCCGGCCGTGACATCGCGCTCGCGCTCGACGTCGCCGCGTCCGAGTTCTACAAGGACGGCTCGTACGAGTTCGAGGGCAAGTCGCGCTCGGCCGCCGAGATGACCGAGTACTACGAGGAGCTGGTCGCCGCCTACCCGCTCGTCTCCATCGAGGACCCGCTCTTCGAGGACGACTGGGCCGGCTGGAAGATCATCACCGACAAGCTGGGCTCCAAGGTCCAGATCGTCGGCGACGACCTCTTCGTCACCAACCCGGAGCGCCTCGCCCGCGGTATCGAGGAGGGCTCGGCCAACGCCCTGCTCGTCAAGGTCAACCAGATCGGCTCGCTGACCGAGACGCTGGACGCCGTCGAGCTGGCCCAGCGCAACGGCTTCAAGTGCATGATGTCCCACCGTTCCGGTGAGACCGAGGACGTCACGATCGCCGACCTCGCGGTGGCCGTGAACTGCGGTCAGATCAAGACCGGCGCCCCGGCCCGCTCGGACCGCGTCGCCAAGTACAACCAGCTCCTGCGCATCGAGGAGATCCTCGACGACGCGGCGGTGTACGCGGGCCGCAGCGCGTTCCCGCGGTTCCGCTCCGCGAACGGCTGAGGCCCGGGAGGTCACGTAACCCGTCACCTCCACCCCCTCATGGGCGGCCGCCCCGCCCGTCGTCCGTACGTCCCCGGCCGCGGTCCCGTACCGTGTCCGGGGACGTACGTACGTGACAGGGGAGGCGGGCCATGGCCGGGAACCGGGACCGGTTCTCCACCTCGACCAGACTGCGGCTGCTCGGCGAGCAGACCGCGGCGCGGGTCTACCGCTCGCAGAACCGCAGGCAGGACCGCCGCTCCCGGCTCACGGGCCGGGCGGCCTTCCTCGCGCTGGTGGTCTGCACCCTGGTCGTGGCGCTCGCGTATCCGATGCGGGAGTACGTGTCGCAGCGGAACGAGATCGCCGAGCAGGAGCGGCTGAGCCAGGAGGCCGAGCGCCAGGTGGAGGAGTTGCGCGACGAGAAGGCGCGGCTCCAGGACGACGCGTACATCGAGCGGCTGGCCCGTGAGCATCTGCACTACCTGCGGCCGGGGGAGACGGGGTTCACCGTCATCGACCCGGACGCGGCGGAGGAGCGGCGCGCGGAGCAGGGCGCGGCGGACCGGCCCTGGTACTCGAACGTCCTGGACGGCGTGGACGAGGCGGACCGCCCCGGCAGGTGAGGTACGTATCCTCCCCGCACGCCCCGTCCCCTCTCCATCTCCGTCCCTTTCATCCCCACAGCACCGCACGCACCGCACGACAAGAATCCGGAACGGCAGAACCAGGCAGGCATGAAGACGCCCCCTCCGCAGACCGCACGCACCGAGCCCACCGAGGCGGACGTCGCCGCTTTCAAGGAGCAGCTCGGCCGCCCGCCGCGCGGGCTGCGCGCCATCGCGCACCGCTGCCCCTGCGGACAGCCGGACGTGGTCGAGACCGCGCCGCGGCTCCCCGACGGCACGCCCTTCCCGACGACGTACTACCTGACGTGCCCGCGCGCGGCCTCGGCCATCGGCACGCTGGAGGCGAACGGCGTCATGAAGGAGATGACCGAGCGCCTGGCGACCGACCCCGAGCTGGCCGCCGCGTACCGCGCGGCGCACGAGGACTACCTCGCGCGGCGTGACGCCATCGAGGTGCTGGAGGGCTTCCCCAGCGCGGGCGGCATGCCGGACCGGGTGAAGTGCCTGCACGTCCTGGTCGGCCACTCGCTGGCGGCCGGGCCCGGGGTGAACCCGCTCGGCGACGAGGCGCTGGCGATGCTGCCCGAGTGGTGGGCGAAGGGGCCGTGCGTGACGCCGTGCGTCGCTCCGTCGTCCGGCGCGGACGCCGGGGCGGGGGCGGAATGACCAGGGTCGCGGCCATCGACTGCGGTACGAACTCGATCCGCCTGCTCGTCGCCGACGTCCACCCGGAGACGGGCGAACTGGTCGATCTCGACCGGCGGATGACGATCGTACGGCTCGGCCAGGGCGTCGACAGGACCGGCCGGCTCGCGCCGGAGGCGCTGGAGCGTACGTTCGCCGCCTGCCGGGAGTACGCGGCCGTCATCGCCGAGCACGGCGCGCGGCGGATCCGCTTCGTGGCCACGTCCGCGTCGCGCGACGCCGAGAACCGCGACGACTTCGTGCGCGGGGTGGTGGACATCCTGGGCGTGGAGCCCGAGGTGATCACCGGCGACCAGGAGGCGGCGTTCTCCTTCACCGGCGCGACGAAGGAGCTGCCGGGGCGGGACAGCTTCCTGGTGGTGGACATCGGCGGCGGCTCCACCGAGTTCGTCGTCGGGGACGACCGGGTGCGGGCGGCGCGGTCGGTGGACATCGGCTGCGTCCGGCTGACGGAGCGCCATCTCGTACGGGACGGCGCCGTCGTCGACCCGCCGACCCCCGCCGCGATCGCCGCGATCCGCGCCGACATCGAGGCGGCGCTCGACCTCGCGGAAGAGGTCGTCCCGCTGCGCGAGCCCCGGACGCTGGTCGGCCTGGCCGGCTCGGTGACGACGGTGGCCGCGATCGCGCTGGGCCTGGAGAGCTACGACTCCGAGGCGATCCACCGCTCCCGCGTCCCCTACGGGCGGGTCAAGGAGATCACCGACCACCTCCTCACCGCCACCCACGCGCAGCGCGCCGCGATCCCGGTGATGCACCCGGGCCGGGTGGACGTCATCGGCGCGGGCGCCCTCGTGCTGCTCTCGATCATGGAACGCACCGGCGCCCAGGAGGTCGTCGTCAGCGAGCACGACATCCTGGACGGCATCGCCTGGGAGTGCGCACGCGACGAGGCATGACGGTACGAGGCACAGCGGGGCGGGCCCGGGGGGGGGGCGCCGGCGGGGGCGGCGGGGGGACTGGGCGGGGGGGGGCCGCCCCCGCCCGGCCGGCGGCGCCCCGAGGAGGACGGGGCGCGC
>NZ_JBHZDA010000154.1:0-5513 GCF_042755665.1 Streptomyces sp. NPDC059142 | reverse complement strand
GGCGCGGTTGTTGTTCGCCGCCCCCCCCCCCTTGTTGGCCGCTTTCGGGGGGGGGGGCGGGGGGGGGGGGTCTTGCCGCCCGGCCCCCGGGGGGGGCGCGGGGGTTCCCCCCCGCGGGCGCCCCGTTCGTTCAGAGAGCGCGGTGGACGTCGCGCCGGTCTCCGACCTTGACGACGAGGACGACGAGGGCGCCGTCCTGGACCTGACAGGCGACCCGGCAGGCGCCGACCCGGAGCCGGTACAGACCTGAGGGCCCGGCGAGCTTCTTGATGTCCGCGTCCTCGCGGTACGGATCGTCGCCGAGTGCGGTCAGCGCGGTCAGGATGCGCATCGCGGCATGCCGGTCGATGGCCCGGAGCTGCCGCTGCGCGGCCGCCGTGAACCGGAACGCGTACTTCACGCCGCGTCCCCGGTGTGTTCGGTGAACAGATCCGCCAGCAGTTCGGCCATGGTCACGGTGGGGCCGTCCTCGGCCAGTACGGCTTCCGCCTCACGGGCCAGCAGGAGGTCGGCCGCCTCTTCCAGGGCGTCGAAGTCCGTGATCGGCACCACGGCCGCCACGGGCACGCCGTTACGGGTGATCACGGTCGGGGTGCCCTGCTCGGCGCGGTTGATGTGGTCCGCGAGGTGTGCACGGGCTTCGCGTACGGTCACGGTCTCCTCGGTCATGACATCAGTGTACGCGCAGATGTGTACACGCAATCGTCGGTGCCCTGTGTGCGGAGCCTGAATCCTATGGACACCCCGGTGATCCACATGAAAAACTCGCCCCTCTTCACCCGGGGTTTTCCGGGTGAATCGAGAGGGGGGGAATCCTTGATTCCGAACAAGTCCGTCCGCGTGCGCCGGTCGGTGCGCAGAGCGGGAATGGCCGCGGTGGCGACGGCGTTCGTCGGCGTGATGCTCGCGGGGGGTGCGGCCCCTGCCGTAGCGGCGGATCCGCCGATTTCCACGGGGGCCGTGTTCAATGATCCGCGGGGTTCCGCCGCCGCGCAGAACGCGGTGAAGAATCACATCATCGATGCCATCGGAAAGACGCAGAGCGGGCGGCTGATCCGTGCCGCGCTCTACGCTCTGAACGATCAGGATTACACGAACGCGCTGAAATCCGCCCATGCGCGCGGGGTCATGATCCGGGTCGTCCTCGACTCCAAGTACGCGGATTCGGCGGCGGCCAAGAGCCTCATCGCCGACCTGGGGACGGACCGTACCGCCACGTCATGGGTGCGGGTCTGCACGGCGGGTGGGGCGTGTATCGCCACCGGGCAGAGTTCTATGATCAACCACAACAAATTCTTCACCTTCTCCCGGATCGGCAGCGTGGGAGAGGCCGAGGACGTCGTCATCCAGACATCGGCCAACCAGACAAGTCTCAACACCGCGAAATACTGGAACAACGCCTATACCGTCGTCGGGAACACCGATCTCTACACGGCGTACGTGGGGTATTTCAACGATCTGGCGGCGATGAAGAAGAACGCCAATTACTTCACCAGCGGAAAGACCGGAACGGAGAAGTACTACTTCTTCCCGCAGAGCAGCGGCGACATCGTGGTGAGCCTGCTCGGCAATGTCTCCTGCGCGGACAGGAGCAAGGTGAGCGTGGCCGCCTTCGCGCTGCACCGCGACGAGGTCGCGGAGAAGCTGCGGTCCATGGCCGCCCAGGGCTGCCAGATCCGGATCGTGTACGCGGAGAGCAACGACGCGGCGAAGCTCAGCGGCCGGACGAACATCGACATCCGTCAGCTCAACACCGCCGACGGCCACTTGGTGCACTCGAAGTACTTCCTGGTCGAGGGGACGTACGCGGGCCACACCAACACCAAGTGGACCTTCACCGGCTCCCACAACCTGGACTACGCCTCGCTCCAGCGGAACGACGAGGCCCTGCTCCGGCTGGAGGGAGCCGCTCCGTACGACGCGTACAGCCGGAACTTCACCGACCTGATGAACGCCGCCACCCGGGTCTGAGGCCCTGACGCGGGACCGCCGTGGTGACCCCCGCCGGAAAGTTCGTGAACTTCTTCACAAGGAAAACGCTCCGGTGGGGCCCCGGGCCGGGTCGCGAGGCCCGGCTGTCAGGAGCGAGAGCCCTCCGCGCCCTTGTACCGGGTGGTCCCCGGCCCCCCGCCGCGGCGCGCGTCGTATGGCCGGTCCGGTGTCGGGAAGGCGGTGGAATGGCCAGCTCACGAGGGGTAAGCAACGTCCAAACATGCCGTCCGGTTCCCCCTGCGCACCATGACCTGGATCACGTGGGCCGCGCAGTGTAACACCAGGGGGGTCACACCTTGTGAAGGGGCTCACGAGCACCCCCTCCGAGGGGGGTGGATACTCGATGGCATGAGCACCACGGAGCGTCCCAGGATCCTCGTTGTAGGCGGTGGGTACGTAGGCCTGTACGCAGCTCGTCGCATTCTGAAGAAGATGCGCTACGGGGAGGCGACCGTCACGGTCGTCGACCCTCGCTCGTACATGACGTACCAGCCCTTCCTCCCCGAAGCCGCCGCCGGCAGCATTTCGCCTCGGCATGTCGTCGTACCGCTGCGACGCGTGCTGCCCAAGGCTGAGGTGCTCACCGGCCGGGTCACCACCATCGACCAGGACCGCAAGGTCGCCACGGTCGCGCCGCTCGTCGGCGAGGCCTACGAGCTGCCCTTCGACTACCTCGTCGTCGCGCTCGGCGCGGTCTCCCGCACCTTCCCGATCCCCGGCCTCGCCGAGCAGGGCATCGGTATGAAGGGCATCGAGGAGGCCATCGGGCTGCGCAACCACGTCCTCGAACAGCTCGACAAGGCTGACTCGACGACCGACGAGGAAGTCCGCCGCAAGGCGCTGACCTTCGTCTTCGTGGGTGGCGGCTTCGCCGGTGCGGAGACCGTCGGTGAGGTCGAGGACCTGGCGCGCGACGCGGCCAAGTACTACACGAACGTCAAGCGCGAGGACATGCGCTTCCTGCTCGTGGACGTGGCGGACAAGATCCTCCCCGAGGTCGGCCCGAAGCTGGGCGCCTGGGGCAAGGAGCACCTCGAAGGCCGTGGCGTCGAGGTCTACCTCAAGACCGGCATGGACTCCTGCGTCGACGGTCACGTCGTGCTCAACAACGGCCTTGAGGTCGACTCCAACACCATCGTCTGGACCGCCGGCGTCAAGCCGAACCCGGCGCTCGCCCGCTACGGTCTGCCGCTCGGCCCCCGCGGCCACGTGGACACCAGCGAGAAGCTCCAGGTCCAGGGCACCGACTACATCTGGGCCGCCGGCGACAACGCCCAGGTCCCGGACCTCGTCGGCCGCAAGGCCGGCAACCCGAACGCCTGGTGCCCGCCCAACGCCCAGCACGCGCTGCGCCAGGCCAAGGTCCTCGGTGACAACGTCATCTCGGGCATGCGCGGCTTCCCGCAGGGCGACTACAGCCACGCCAACAAGGGTGCGGTCGCCGGTCTCGGGGTCCACAAGGGCGTCGCGATGATCGTCATGGGCAAGATGAAGATCAAGATCAAGGGCCGGCTGGCCTGGTACATGCACCGTGGCTACCACGGCATGGCCATGCCGACCTGGAACCGCAAGATCCGGGTCTTCGCCGACTGGACGCTCGCGATGTTCCTCAAGCGCGAGGTCGTCTCGCTCGGCGCCATGGAGACGCCGCGCGAGGAGTTCTACGAGGCCGCGAAGCCGACCCCGGCGCCCGCCGCCGCGTCGGCCGCGCCCGCGGAGAAGGCCAAGGCCTCCTGACGCACGCGGTACTGAAAGGGCCGTCCGCCATCCGTGGTGCGGACGGCCCTTCCGCATGCCCGGACGGCGCGGGCCCTCCCGGCCCCGGCGCGCGCCGGTCGCTCTGACGGACCAGCAGCCCCGTTCCGGATCACCGGAGTCCGCACGGCCCGTCGGGGCCGGGAAAAGGCCGGGAAGCGACTGGCGCCGGAGCCGGCGGAGGGTACGGGCCGGGGGTAGGGGCCCGAGGCGGCGAGCCGCACCCGGCGGAAGTCCGTGGTAGATGCAAGTATTTTGCTGTCTCATTGCCCGTCACAGGGACTGCATCCGTACCCGACCGGTGTTTACGTGGTGTTGAGCATGTCCGGTATCCACCACCACGGAGGTGTACGCCATGGCCGACGCCGCGCTGCGGCTGACCACTCTTGCCGAAGAGTTGCTGGGGGCCCCGCTCCCGGTCCGTATCCGCGCCTGGGACGGCAGCGAATCGGGTCCCCCCGGCGCCCCCACCCTGATCATCCGGCACCGCCGGGCCCTGCGCCGCCTCCTCTGGAAACCCGGCGAGCTGGGGCTCGCACGCGCCTGGGTCGCGGGGGAGATCGATGTCGACGGTGATCTGTACGCGGTCCTCGAACGCCTCGCCGGGCTCATCTGGGAGCGCGGCGCCGACGAGAACGAGCACAAGGTCCACCCGGTACGCGACCCCAGGATGCGCGCCGCGGCGCGCGGGCTCGTGGAGATCGCCGGGCCCTGGCCGCCGCCCGCCCCGCCCGTCGAGGAGATCAGACGCCGGCACGGCACCCTGCACACCAGACGCCGCGACAAGGAGGCGATCAGCCACCACTACGACGTCGGCAACGACTTCTACGCCCTGGTCCTGGGCCCGTCCATGGTCTACTCCTGCGCCTACTGGGACGCGGGCCCCGGCTTCACCCTCGAAGACGCGCAGCGCGACAAGCTCGACCTGATCTGCCGCAAGCTCGGCCTCCGGCAGGACGACCGGCTCCTGGACGTCGGCTGCGGCTGGGGCTCGATGGCCATCCACGCGGCCCGCGAGTACGGCGCCCGGGTCACCGGCGTCACCCTCTCCCGGGAACAGGCCGCGTTCGCCCGCAAGCGCATCGCGGAGGAGGGGCTGACGGACCGTATCGAGATCCGCGTCCAGGACTACCGGGACGTCAGGGACGGCCCCTACGACGCGATCTCCTCCATCGGGATGGCCGAGCACGTGGGCTCGGTCAGGTACCGCGAGTACGCCGACGACCTCTACGGCCTGCTCAAGCCGGGCGGCCGGCTGCTGAACCACCAGATCGCCCGGCGCCCCGAGAAGGACGAGGGGCAGTACCACATCGACGACTTCATCGACTCGTACGTCTTCCCCGACGGCGAACTGGCGCCGCTCGGCCGTACCGTCTCCACCCTGGAGGAAGCGGGCTTCGAGGCCCGTGACGTCGAGTCGATCCGGGAGCACTACGCGCTGACCCTGCGCCGCTGGGTGGCCAACCTGGAGGAGCACTGGGCGGAGGCGGTGCGCGCCACCTCCGCGGGCCGCGCGCGCGTCTGGCGCCTCTACATGGCGGCGTCCGCGCTCTCCTTCGAACGCAACAGGATCGGCGTCAACCAGATCCTCGCCGTACGGCCCCCGGACGGCGGCGCGTCCGGCATGCCGCTGCGGGCCCGCCTCTGGAGCACATGAGCCACCCGTACCTCTTGTGAAGTCCGGCAGCACCGGAGTCCGGCAGCACCGGAGTCCGGCAGCACCGGAGTCCGGCAGTACGTACGAAGACGGGCCGGGGGGCCCGGGG
>NZ_JBHZDA010000153.1:0-9368 GCF_042755665.1 Streptomyces sp. NPDC059142 | reverse complement strand
GCGGCGACCCGGGGGTCGGCGATCGCGGGGGCCGGCGCGGGCGCCGCCGCCGGGGCGGGCTCCTCGACGGAGACACCGAAGTCGGTGGCGATCCCGGCCAGCCCGTTCGCGTACCCCTGGCCGACCGCGCGGGCCTTCCAGACGCCGTTGCGCAGATAGATCTCCACGATCACGAGCGCCGTCTCCGTGCCCAGCTTCGGCGGGGTGAACGTGGCCAGCGCGCCGCCCGTGCCGGCGTCACGGATCGTGGCCGTGGGCTCGATGCCCTGGAAGCTCTGCCCCGCCGCGTCCGGGCTCGCCGTGACGACGATCTTCTCGATGCCGGCGGGCACGGCGCTGGTGTCGACGACGATCGCGTCGGGCGCCGAACCCCCGCCGGAGCGGTAGGTCACGCCGGGGCCCGCCGGCTGGTTGAAGAAGATGAAGTCGTCGTCTGAGCGCACCTTGCCGTCGGCGGTGAGCAGCAGGCCCGATACGTCGAGCCGCACGGGAGCGGCGACGTCCACCGCGACATGGGCGGTGGGGAGAGGGATGTTCGAGCCGGGGGTCATAGCTGTCATGCCAGACGTAACGAACGACCCCGCTTTGCCGTTCCCTTACCTTCGGCCGCCTTCTGCGTCCTTCTCCGTACCGCCGTCACGCGCCCTCCGTACGTCCCTGAGGGGGTCTCAGTAGGGCCACTGCGGCGGGTCGGTGGTGAAGGCGCCGCCCAGCCGTGTGTGCGCCGGGTTCGCCGGATCCGCCTCGCCCTGCTCGGCGATCAGCTTCTCGGCGTACTGCTCCGAGTCGTCCTGCGGGGTGTAGCCGAGCGCCCGCGCCGTCGTCAGGTCCCACCACAGCCGGGTGTTGGCGGACGAGCCGTAGACGGTGGTGTGGCCGACGTCCTCGGCGGTGAGCGCCGCGTGGAAGAGCCGGGCGCAGTCGCCGGGGCTCAGCCAGATGGAGAGCATCCGTACGGAGGTGGGCTCCAGGAAGCAGGAGCCGATCCGTACGGAGACGGTCTCCTGGCCGTGCAGGTCCCAGTAGAGCTGCGCCAGGTCCTCCCCGAAGCACTTGGAGAGCCCGTAGAAGGTGTCGGGGCGGCGCGGCGTGTCGATCGGGATCAGCGGCTCGCCCGCCTCGGGGCGCGGGGTGAAGCCGACCGCGTGGTTGCTGGAGGCGAACACCGTGCGCCGTACCCCCGCCGCGTGCGCGGCCTCGTACAGGTTGTACGTCCCCTCGATGTTGGCGCGCACGATCTTGTCGAAGGAGGCTTCCAGGGAGATCCCCGCGAGATGGATGATCGCGTCGACGCCCGACACCGCCTCGCGCAGCGCCGCCTTGTCCCCCAGGTCCGCCGTGATGGCGTCCGGCTCGCCCTCGATGGGGGTGGCGTCGAAGAGCCGCAGCTCGTAGCCGTACGCGGGCAGCAGCCCCCGCATCAGGGTGCCGAGGCCGCCGGCGGCGCCGGTGAGCAGGACGGTACGGGGTGCGGGCATGGGCGGAATCTCCTCGACGGTTCGGAGAACACTCAGATTCGTAGACAGAATTCACATGCGTGGACAAAATAAGGAGGGTGGCGGGTCGTCGTCAAGTGTCGCCCCCAGGGCGCGAATCCGCCCCCGCGTTGCGGTATCGCGTCTTGACCGGCCCCTCAAGGCTGGCTTAGCGTGGCGCCGTTCAGACATATGGACACCAATCAGAGTGATGCACGAGCCATCAAACGCTCGCCCCACGGCCAGGGAGCGCCCGTGACCTCAGCCCCGCTCGCCGCCCGCCTCACCCGTGTGGCCGGGCCGCTGTTCTTCCCCGTCACCGCGTACGGGCCGGACGGCGGCCTCGGCCTCGACGCGTTCCGCGCCCATGTACGCGGCGGTGTCGACGCGGGCGCCGCCGCGGTCTTCGCGTGCTGCGGCACCGGGGAGTTCCACGCCCTGGACCCCGAGGAGTACCGCCGGTGCGTCGCCGCCGCCGTCGCGGAGACGGCGGGCCGCGTCCCCGTCGTGGCGGGCGCCGGCTACGGCACGGCGCTGGCCACGCGGTACGCGCGGATCGCCGAGGAGGAGGGCGCGGACGGGCTGCTCGCCATGCCGCCCTACCTGGTCGCCGCCGACCAGGAGGGACTGGTGCGCCACTACACCGAACTGACCGCCGCCACGTCCCTGGAGACCATCGTCTACCAGCGCGACAACGCCCTCCTCACCCCCGCGACCGTCGTCACCCTGGCACGGAACGAGAAGATCATCGGGCTCAAGGACGGCCACGGCGACCTCGACCTGATGCAGCGGACCGTCAGCACCGTCCGCCGCGAACTCCCCGGGCGCGCGTTCCTGTACTTCAACGGGCTGCCCACCGCCGAACTCACCGGGCTCGCCTACCGGGGCCTGGGCATCACCCTCTACTCCTCCGCGGTCTTCGCCTTCGCCCCCGACATCGCCCTCGCCTTCCACCGGGCGCTCACCACCGGCGACGACGCGACGGCCGTCCGGCTCCTCGACGGCTTCTTCGTACCGCTGGTCGAACTGCGCAACCTGGGCCGCGGTTACGCCGTCTCGCTGGTCAAGGCCGGGGTACGGCTCGCCGGTCTGGACGTCGGAGAGGTACGCCCACCGCTGCGCGAACCCCGGCCCGACCACCTCAAGGCCCTCGCGGAACTCGTCGAGCACGGCCGTACGCTGCTCCCCGCCGGGGAGGACGCGTGAAGACCTCCGCGTTCGTCTACCCCTGGGACGTGATCGGCGACCCCGACGCCCCCGCCCGGATCGCCGGACTCGGCGTCCAGCAGGTCACCCTCGCCTCCGCGTACCACTCCACCCGGGCGCTCACCCCGCGCCATCCGCGCCACCGGATCGTCACCGCCGAGCACGCCGCCGTCCTCTACCCGCCGGACGCCGCCCGCTGGGCGGGCCGCGAGCCGCGCCCGTACCCGTCGGGCGACTGGGCCCCCGGCGACGCCTACGGCGAGGCCGCCGAGGCGCTGGCCGGCGCCGGGCTCGACGTGCACAGCTGGGTCGTCCTCGCACACAACTCCCGCCTCGGCGCCGAGCGTCCCGAGACCTCCGTGGTGAACGCCTACGGCGACCGCTACCCCTGGGCGCCCTGTGTCGCGCGGCCCGCCGTCGCCGCGTACCTGACCGAGCTGGCCGCCGAGGCCGCCGTACGCCCCGGAACCGGCGGCACCGAGCTGGAGTCCTGCGGCTGGTACGGACTGGCCCATCTGCACGCCCACGACAAGACCGCCGGGGTCGCCCTCGGGGACGCCGCGCAGTATCTGATGTCGCTCTGCTTCTGCGAGGTCTGCCGGGAGGGGTACGCGGGCCTCGGCGCCGCCCCGGACGAGGTGGCCGCCGCCGTACGGAGCGCGCTGGAACCCGTGTGGGCCAGGGGATCCCGGGAGAGCGGCCGGCCCGGCGTCGAGAAGCTGCTCGGCGCGGATCTCGCCGCCCTCACCGACACCTGGCGGCGCGGTGTCGCCCAGGGGCTCCAGGAGGCGGCCGTCGCGGCGGTACGGGCACAGGCGCCCCCCGGTTTCCAGGTGCTGCTGCACGCCGACCCCGCCCCGTACCGCGTCGGCGCCAACCCGGGCGTGGACCCGGCGCACATCCTGGGCGTCGCGGACGGCGTCGTGCTGCCCTGCACCGGCGGCGCGGCGGCGGCGATGCTCGGCCCGTTCGCCGGCCACCGCACCGACACCTCCGTGCTGGCCGCCAACTTCGGCGTCGTCAGCGGCATGGGCGGCGCCCCGGACACCCTCGCCGAGGACGCCGCGCACGCCGCCGGGCTGGGCGCGACCGAACTGCGGCTCTACCACGCTGGCCTCGCCTCGGACGCGGACCTGGCGGCGGTGACGGCGGCGCTCTCCCGGCTACCGGGCTGAGTCCGGGGCCCCGCCGGGCCCGTCGGTGGCGGGCGCTCCCGCCTCGCCGGGCCCGGCCCCGCCGTCCGTGGCGGGCGCCGCCCGCAGAAGCCACCCGGCCGTGAGCAGCCCGGCCACCCCGGCCACCGGCAGCAGGACGGTGTGGCTCACGACGGCCACGAGCCCGGCGCCCATGGCCAGCGCCACCGCGTTGGGCACGTGGATGAGCGTGTTGGCGCTCGCCACCGTCCGGCCGAGCGCCGCCTCCGGGGTCTCCCGCTGGACGGCGGTGAGCGCGGCGACCAGCACGCACGGCAGCCCCAGACCGACGCCCACGGCGCTCGCCAGCACCACCGCGTCGTACGGCAGCGCCCGCGCCCCGACCGACACCGCGAACAGCGCGATCCCGGCACCCGCGTACACCCGCTCGGGCAGCCGCCGCAGCAGCGGTCCCGCCAGCAGCCCGGTCACCACGGACCCGGCGCCCTGCGCCGCGTACAGCACCCCGGTGTACGGGGGCGCGTGGCCGAGCCCCCGGTCGACCACGGCGTGGATCAGCGCCCCGTTGACCCCCGCCAGCAGCATCGTGGCCGCCGCGGCGAGCACGAGCGGGCGGACCGCGGGCGACCCCCGCAGCCGCCGGACCCCCTCGGCGAGCCCGGACCGCCAGGCGCCCGGCGGCCCCGGGTCCGGCCGCTCCTCCCGTACCCGCAGCAGCGCGAAGAACCCGGCGGCCAGCACGAACGTCGCCGCGTCGAGCAGGGCGACCGGGCCGCCGCCGTACCGCGCGTAGAGCGCCGCGCCCGCGAGCGGTGCCAGCAGCTTCATCCCCTCGTTGGCGGTCATCCGCAGCCCGTTGAAGTCGCCCAGCAGCCGCCGGTCGACGGCGCCCGCGACGAGCGCCGCCTCCGCCGCGTCCTGGACGACCCCGCTCGCCCCGTACACGACCAGCACACCGAAGAGGATCCAGAGCCGGTCCGCGGAGTCCACCGCGGGCAGCGCCGTGAGCAGCACCGCCAGCAGGAGCTGACAGCCGATCAGCAGCGGCCGCCGCCGCACCCGGTCCGCCACCACCCCCAGCAGGGGCCCCACCAGCACCGGCGCCCACATCGCGAAGACCGTGAGCGCGGCCAGGCTGTCCGACCCGGTCAGCGACTTGACCCAGATCCCCGACACCAGCCACATCGCGGACGTACCGAACCCGGAGACGACGACCCCCGCGAGAGCGAGCGTCGCGTTCCGGTCCCTCAGCACCCGGGGCACACCGCCCCGTGTCGACCCCATGGTCTCCCCCTCCACTCCCGCCGCCGCACGGCACGGGGCGTCAGTGTGGCCGCTGAGGGGAGGGCCGGCGCATGGGGAGAACGACCTACTTCCCGCCCCGGAGCGCGGCCCGCGGGCCCTGAGGCCCCTCAGGGCCCCGGGAGCCCCCGGGGCGGGAGCCCCCGACGCCGGAGCCCCCGGGTCCGACGGGTCACTTCAGCGCCGCCCGCATCATCTTCTGCGCGATCGGCGCGGCGAGCCCGTTGCCGCTGACCTCCGAGCGGGCCGCACCCGAGTCCTCCACGATCACCGCGACGGCCACCTCCTTGCCGCTGGAGGGGTCCTTCGCGTACGACGTGAACCAGGCGTACGGCGTGCGGCTGTTGTCCACGCCGTGCTGCGCGGTGCCCGTCTTGCCGCCCACCTCGGCGCCGTCGATCCGCGCGTTCGTCCCGGTGCCGTCCTCGACGACCGAGACCATCGCGCTGCGCAACTGCTCCGCCGTCGCGGACGAGACGATCCGGGTCGTGTCCCCGTCCGGGTACGACTGGAGGGTGTCGCCGCTCGCGTCCACGACCTTCGACACCATGTGGGGCGCGGCCATCAGCCCGTCGTTCGCCAGCGCCGCCGACACCATCGCCATCTGGAGCGGCGTCGCCGTCACATCGAACTGCCCGATGCCCGTCAGCGCCGTCTGCGCCTGGTCCATGCCGGACGGATAGACGCTCGCCGAGGCGCGGACGGGCATGTCCTGCCGCGCGTCGTCGAAGCCGAACTTCTCCGCCATGGCCCGCACCTTGTCCTGCCCGAGATCGACGGCCATCTTCGCGAAGACGGTGTTGCAGGAGTACCGCAGGGCCGTACGGATGGTGGCGTTCCGGCACGGGGCGGAGGTGTTCTCGTTGCCCAGGTCCTGGTGTGTCGTGGGCAGCGTGTACGGGTCGGGGCTGTCCGTCGCCTCGTCCACCGAGTTGTGGAGACCGTCCTCCAGCGCCGCCGCCGCGACCACCAGCTTGAACGTCGAACCGGGCGGCAGCGGCTGCCGCAGGGCGCGGTTGACCATGGGTTTGTCCGCGTCCCCGGTGAGCTTGCGCCACGCGGCGCCGTCCTCCGTTCCGCTGATCTCCGAGGGGTCGTACGAGGGGGTGCTGACCACGGAGAGGACACGGCCGGTCTTCGGGTCGATCGCGACGGCGGCGCCCTTGTTCGAGCCGAGCGCGTCGTATCCGGCGCGCTGCACGGCGGGGTCGATCGTCGTCAGCACGTCGCCGGGCCGGGTCCGCTCGCGCAGGAGCGCGTCCAGCGGGTTCTGGAGCCGGCTGTCCGTCCCGTCGAGGACATCCGCGTAGATGCCCTCGATCTGGGTGGAGCCGTACGCCTGCGAGCTGTAGCCGGTGACGGGCGCGTAGAGCGCGCCGTCCCGGTACGTCCGCTTGTACGCCAGATCGCTCCCGCTCGTCCTGGCGGAACCGGTGACCGGCGAACCGGCCACGATGATGTCGCCCAGTGGCCGGGCGTACTGGTCGATGGCGGTACGACGGTTGTGCTGGTCGTCCGCGAGTGCCTTGGCCTCGTACGCCTGGACCCAGGTCGCCCGCACGAGGAGGGCGAGCACCAGGGACAGGCAGATGACCGCTGTGTGTCTGATCGTCTTGTTCATCCCGTATCAGGGACGAGCGGGGGAGCAGGGCGCGTTCCCCCCTGAGGACGCTTCTCAGGAACTCTTCATTCAGAGCCGCCGGGTGGCGAGGGTGAGCCGGTCCCGCGCGTCGAACAGCGTGTCCTTGATCATCTGCTCGTGCGCGGGCGTGAGCCGGGCCACCGGCACCGAGCAGCTGATCGCGTCCCGCGCCGGTGTCCGGTACGGGATCGCGATCCCGAAGCAGCGCAGCCCGAGCGTGTTCTCCTCGCGGTCCACCGCGTACCCCTGCTCGCGCACCGCGTGCAGCTCCTCGATCAGCCGCTCGCGGTCCGTGATCGTGTGCTCGGTCAGCGCGGGCAGCGTCTCCGGCAGCAGCGCGCGCACCTGCTCGTCGCTGTGGGTCGCGAGCAGCGCCTTGCCCAGCGAGGTCGAGTGCGCGGGCAGCCGGCGGCCGACCCGGGTGAAGGGCCGCAGATAGTGCTGGGACTGACGGGTGGCGAGATAGACGACGTTCACGCCGTCGAGACGCGCGAGGTGGATGGTCTCACTGGTCTCGTCCGAGAGCCGGTCCAGCGTCGGCCGCGCGGCGGCCACCACCTCGTCCCCGTCGATGTACGACGTGCCGACCAGCAGCGCCCGTACGCCGATGCCGTACCGCGTCCCCGTCGCGTCCGTCTCCACCCAGCCCAGCTCGACCAGCGTGCGCAGCAGCATGTAGAGGCTCGACTTGGGGTAGCCGACCGCCTCCTGGACGCTGGCCAGGGAGTGCATGCCGGGGCGCCCGGCGAAGTATTCGAGCAGCTCGACCGTCCGTACCGCGGACTTGACTTGCGCTCCACCGGTTTCCGCAGCCGACATCGTCGTCCCTCGCCTCTCCTGGCCCGCTCGCCTGACGCACTGACCGCTCTTGACCACACAGAACGCGCGGAAATAGAGTCCTTGCACATTCACTATCAGGAATCCTGTTCAGAATACCGAACAGTATCGGGGTCAGGGAGCCGATGACGGTGAGTGGGTCCGTACGTTCGTGAGTCGGGAAGGAAGCCGCGGTGGCAGCAGCACCAGTCTGGAGTGTCGACCCCCGAACGGGGAAGCCGCGTGAGCAGGTCGCGCAGGAGGCCACGGCCGCCGAGGTGGACAGCGCGGTCCGGGGCGCGCACGCCGTCGCGGGAGCGCTCGCCGACCGTACGGTGCGGGCCGCCCTGCTCCGTACGGCCGCCGATCTGCTCGACGCCGCCGGTGAGCACGTCATCGAGGCGGCGGACGCCGAGACCGCCCTCGGCCCGGTCCGCCTCACCGGCGAGCTGGCCCGCACCACGGCCCAGTTGCGGGCCTTCGCCGAGGTCGTCGACGAGGGCGCGTTCCTCGACGTGCGCATCGACCACGCCGACGGGGACCGCACCCCGCCCTGGCCCGACCTGCGCCGCTACAAGGTGCCGCTGGGCGTCGTCGCCGTCTACTCCGCGAGCAACTTCCCGTTCGCCTTCTCCGTGCCCGGCGGCGACACCGCGAGCGCCCTCGCGGCGGGCTGCCCGGTCGTCGTCAAGGCGCACCCCGACCACCCCGCCACCTCCGAGCTGTGCGTCTCCGTGCTGCGCAGGGCCGCCGCCGAGGTGGGGCTGCCCGAGGACGTGGTGAACCTCGTCCACGGCTTCGAGGCCGGGGTCGAGCTGGTCCGCCACCCGCTGGTCTCGGCGGCCGGCTTCACCGGCTCCGTACGCGGCGGGCGCGCCCTCTTCGACGCCGCCTCGGCCCGGCCCAAGCCCATCCCCTTCCACGGCGAGCTGGGCTCCCTCAACCCCGTCGTGATCACCGAGGCCGCCGCCGCGGGCCGCGCCGAGGAGATCGGCGCCGGACTGGCCGGTTCGATGACGCTCGGCGTCGGCCAGTTCTGCGTCAAGCCCGGCTTCGTCCTGGCCCCGGCCGGTGAGCCCGGCGACCGCCTCCTCAAGTCGCTGACCACGGCGGTCAGCGAGACCGAGCCCGGCGTGATGCTCGACCACCGGATGCGCGACGCCTTCGTCGCGGGCGTGGCCGAGCGGGCCGCGCTCCCCGGTGTCGAGGCCCCCATCACCCCCGGCGCGGGCGGCGAGCACACCGTCAGCGCGGGCTTCCTGACGCTGCCCGCCGAACTGCTCGCCGCGGAGGGGGCGCACGACCTGCTGCTGGAGGAGTGCTTCGGCCCGGTCACCGTCGTCGCCCGGTACACCTCCACGGACGAGGTCACCACGATCCTCTCCCGCCTCCCGGGCAACCTCACCGCCACCCTCCAGCTCGCCGACGAGGAGGCCGACGGCACCCTGCCCGGCGCCACCGAACTCCTCGCCGAGCTGACCCCGCTGGCCGGCCGCGTCCTGGTCAACGGCTGGCCCACCGGTGTCGCGGTCGCCCCCGCACAGCACCACGGCGGCCCCTACCCGGCGACCACCTCCACCTCCACCTCGGTCGGCGCCACGGCGATCGAACGCTGGCTGCGCCCGGTCTCGTACCAGTCGACGCCGGCCGCGCTGCTCCCGCCGGAGCTGCGCGACGAGAACCCGCTGGACCTGCCGCGCCGCGTCGACGGCCGCCCGGAGAGCTGAGCCCGCCCGCCTCTTCCCCGACCGCCCCACCGCGCACCCCGCGCGG
>NZ_JBHZDA010000152.1:6380-9465 GCF_042755665.1 Streptomyces sp. NPDC059142 | reverse complement strand
GGGTCGCTGAGACCCGCGGGGGCGGGGTCACGGGCCCGGCTCCCCGGCCGGCGGACAGGCGGCCCGGCGGTCCCGCGCCCCACGGGGGAGGTCAGGGGCGCGCCGCGGTGGTGCCGGCGGTGGCGTCCGCCGCGGACTTGCTCGCCGACAGCATGATCGCCCGCAGGATCACCGCCTGGATGTCGGCCGGGTCGCTCACCTCGTACGCCGCGCCGCCGGTGGCCCGGGCGATCGCGTCGATCTCCTTGCGGTCCGCGTCGGGCCCCACCGCGACCCCGATCAGCGGCACCGGCCGCGCGGGGTCCGCGAGCTTCTTCAGCCGCTTGACCAGCTCGCCGCGCGCGATGCTGTCCTCGTCCTTGTTGGTACCGTCCGTGAGGATGATGAGCGCGTTCAACTTGCCGGGCACATAGCTCGCCTGTGCCTCCTTGTAGGCGGCCAGCGTCGTGTCGTACAGCCCGGTGTCACCGCCCGGGACGGGCTTCAGCGCGGTGAAGGCGTCGGACAGCCGCTCGCGGTGGGTGCCGCCGCCCCGCGCGGGCTCACCGAGCCGGGCCGTCTCCTCCAGCTTGCGGTAGTCCTTGGCGCCGTCCAGACGGGTGCTGAACTCCCACAGGCCGATCTCGTCCTCGGCGGTGAACTGGGCGAGGGCCCGCAGCAGCGACGCCTTGGTGACGTCCATCCGGCTCTGGCCGGCGCGCCCGGGCACGGACTCCTCCATCGAGCCCGAGGCGTCCACGACCGTCGTCAGCCGGGTGCTGCGCACCGACATCGTCCACAGGACGAGGGCGCGCTCCACGGCTTCGGCGGACGGCGGCCGCGCGTCCTCCCCGGTGTACGGCTGGGGCGAACGGCCACCGGCGGTACGGAGCACATCGGCGTGGACGGGGGTGTTCGCGACCCGGAAACCGTGCTCCGCCAGCGTGCGGTACGAGGAGTCCTCGCTGAGCAGCACCATGAACCGCATGGCGGCGCGGCTCTCGTCCGTACTCAGCTCGGTCTGGTTGACCAGGCTGTACGGATAGTCGAGCGCGGGCGCGCCGTCGGTCGGGTAGAAGAGTTCGAGCCGGGCGTCCTCGCCGGTCCCCGAGTTGTGGCGGAACGCCGCCTGCTCGGAGAGGAGCACCGCCTCGTTGCGCCGGGTGTCGGCGAGCCCGGCGCCCGTGTCGTCCCGGGCGAGGCTCTCCAGGACCCGGGTGTCCGACTCCGAGGCCCGCTGGGCGAGCAGCCTGGCGATCGCGGCGGCCCGGGTGCCACCGGCTTCCTCCTGCCCCTCGGACTTCTTCGGGCCGGTGCCCCGCCGCTCGGACTCCTGCCGCTCCGACTCCGCGATGCTGCTGAGCGCGAGCAGCCCGGTGGCGCTGCGCGACGGGTCGGCGGAGCCCAGCCGCAGGGTGTCGGCGTTGCCCGCCGCGGCGGCGAGCGAGGCCCAGGTGTAGGTCTTCTTCGGCCAGCCCAGCGCCCGCGCCGACTCCGGCAGCGCGGCCAGCGCCACCGGGGAGAGCGCCACATTGCCCGCCGGGGTGAGCGAGACGCCGTCCCCGACGCTCTTGGCGCGGTCCACCCAGAGGTCCGAGTCCGGAACCCAGATCTGGTAGTCGGGCCTGCCGGAACCGCCGGCGAGCGCGTTCGCGACCTCGGCGTTCTCGCGTGCGGTGACCCGGATGTCGATACAGCGGCCGTCGGAGGTGACATGGTCGCGCCGGGCACGGTCCGCGACGGCCCGCAGCGCGGGGGCGATGTCCGGCGAGGCGACGAGATCCAGCCGTACGGGCGTGCTGTCGCAGGAGGTCCCCGAGGAGAGCAGACCGCTGCCCGCCGCGATCCCGGTCCCCGCGGCCACCGACACCACGACCGCGGCGGCGATCGTGACGGTGCGGCGGCTGGGCGGCCAGACCCTGCGCACGCGCGCCGATCGTGCGTCGGGCAAGCTGTGACGTCCCATGGCGGTGGTGCCCCTCCTTCGTGAAGGGTGAACAAGGGCTGGGAGAGTGGACGGGCCCGGAGGTCCAGGGCCCGGACGCCGAAGGGCGCCGGTCTCCCGGCCTGTCGCGAGCGATCTTCGTATCTGCATTCGAGACCCTAGCGGCACCGTGAGAGGCATGAGGCGCGAATACTCAACTGGAGGCTGTGTGCAGGCGGAGGCGGGGCGGGTGGACGGCTCTTACCCCCAGGAGCACATCTCACCGAGAACGTTGCGGACGGAGACGGTGCTCGTGCTGGCGCTCTCGCTCGGCGCGAGCGGGGTGTCGGCGCTCATCAGTTTCATCGGCTCGCTGACCAGGCCCGGATCGCTGAGCGACCAGGCGGCAAGGCTCAACGCGTCGGCGGCGCCGGGCAGGCCGTGGCTCGACCTCGCCTGGCAGCTCTTCGGGATCACCACCGCGCTGGTGCCGGTCGCGCTGGTCGCGCACCTTCTGCTGAGGGAGGGCAGCGGGCTGCGGGACATCGGCTTCGACGGCCGCAGGCCCTGGCCCGACCTGGGACGCGGCACGCTGGTCGCGGCCGGGATCGGCTCCGCGGGGCTGGCGTTCTACCTCGCGATGCAGCAGGCCGGGTTCAATCTGACGGTGCAGCCGGAGTCGCTGCCCTCGGTGTGGTGGAAGTTCCCGGTGCTGATCCTCTCGGCGGTGCAGAACTCCGTACTGGAGGAGGTCATCGTCGTCGGGTATCTGCTGCGCAGGCTCGGACAGCTCGGCTGGACGCCGATGGGCGCGCTGGTGGCGAGTTCGGTGCTGCGCGGTTCGTACCACCTGTACCAGGGGATCGGCGGCTTCATCGGCAACATGGTGATGGGCGTGGTCTTCGTCCTGCTCTACCGGCGGTGGGGACGGGTCGGCCCGCTGGTCGCCGCCCACGCGCTGCTCGACATCGGGGCGTTCGTCGGATACGCGCTGCTGGCCGGGAACGTGTCCTGGCTGCCGACGGTGTGACACGGCGGGGGTGAGCGGCCCGGCCGCCGAGGGGCGTACGAGGCGGGCGTGGCCGTGGGGGGGGGGGGCGCAGGGGCGGGACCCCCCCCCCGCGGGGCCGGGGTGGGGGGGCGCGCGCCGCGCGATTACCGGACACCCCCCCCCCCGGGGGC
>NZ_JBHZDA010000152.1:0-6370 GCF_042755665.1 Streptomyces sp. NPDC059142 | reverse complement strand
GGGGGGCGGGCCCGCTGCCGCGGGCGCCCGGGGGGGGCCCGGGGGGGGGGGCCGCGCCGGGGGGGGGGGGGCGCCCCGGGGGGGGGGGGGGGGGGGGGGGCGCGCGGGGGGGCCCCCCCCCCCCCCGGCGGAGGTCACGGTGTGCTGTGCAGCTCGCCGTCGATGACCGTCACGGCCCGCCCGGTGAGCAGCGTCCGGTCACCCCGCAGGGAGGTGCGGACGAGCCCGGTGCGTGCGGAGACCTGGAGCCCGGTCAGCTCCGTACGCCCCAGCCGCGCCGACCAGAACGGGGCCAGCGTGGTGTGCGCGCTCCCGGTCACCGGGTCCTCGTCGATACCCACGTTGGGGAAGAAGCCCCGCGAGACGAAGTCGTAGCCACGGCGCGGATCCTCGGCGGCGGCTGTCACGACCACACCCCGCCCGGAGACGGTCTTGAGCATCGCGAAGTCCGGTGCGAGGTTCCGTACGGTCGCCTCGTCGGCCAGCTCGACCAGCAGGTCCCCGATGTGCTCCGACGTGTCGTGCACGGAGACCGGCTCGGCGCCGAGCGCGGCCGGGACCCCGTCCGGAACGGTGACGGCGGTCAGCGGCGACGTCGGGAAGTCCAGGGTGAGGGACCCGTCGTCGTGCGCGGTGGCCCCGAGGATGCCGGGCCGGGCGGCGAAGCGCAGCGCACCGCTCGCGCGCCCCGTGCTGTGCAGCACATGGGCGGTGGCCAGCGTGGCATGGCCGCACATGCCCACCTCGGTGACGGGCGTGAACCAGCGCAGCGCCCAGTCGGCCGGGCCACCGGGCGGCAGAGGATGGGCGAAGGCGGTCTCGGAGAGGTTCACCTCGGCCGCGACCCGCTGGAGCCAGGCGGCGTCGGGGAACCCGTCGGATTCGAGGAGCAGCACCCCGGCGGGGTTGCCGGTGAAGGGGCGGTCGGCGAAGGCGTCGACGATTCGAATGCGCATGGGGCGAGCGTACGAGCAGGGCGGGGCGGGTGCGGGAGGACGGGAGCGATCCGCCTTCCCGGGTGCACGCAGGATGGCGCGGACAGGCCGTCCCCACGCCAGAGGGCGCACCGCCGTAGGGCACCCCGTCCTGGGTACACCTCGCAGGGGCACGCGGGACCGGGCCGTGCCGCCTACGCTTCGAAACCATGGAGCTGGAGAGCCTCGGGGCCTACCTCAAGAGCCGCCGTGACCGGGTCACGCCCGCCGACGTGGGACTGCGCACGTACGGGACCGCCCGCCGCGTACCGGGGCTGCGCCGCGAGGAACTGGCCCAGCTCGCGGGGGTGAGCGCCGGCTACTACACGCGGCTGGAGCAGGGCCAGGCCGGTACGGCCTCCCGCCAGGTCCTCGACGCGCTCGCGCACGTACTCCGGCTCGACGCGGCCGAGACGGCGCATCTGCGCAACCTCGCCCGCATGCCCGCCACTTCACGGCTGGTCCGCCCCCGCCCGGAACGGCCGCACCCGCGCGTCCTGGCACTGCTGGCCTCCCTGGGGGAGACCACGCCGGCCGTCGTGCTCGGCCGGCGTGGCGACGTACTCCTCTGGAATCGCACCGGGCACGCACTCGTCGCGGAACACATCGACTTCGACGCGCCCCACGATCCCGCGCGACGGCCGTCCATCCCCCGGATGTTCTTCCTCGACCCCCTCACCCGCGATCTGCACCGCAACTGGGAGGAACTGGCCCGTTCCCACGTCGCCTACCTGCGGCTGACCGCCGGCAGATATCCGCACGACGCCGGGCTGGCCGAACTTATCGGCGAACTGGCCATGAACAGCGGTGACTTCGCCGAACTGTGGGCCAGGGGCGATGTCGCCGAGTGCACCGTGGGCACCATGCGCCTGCGGCACCCGACCGTCGGCGCGGTCGACGTCGACTACCAGGTGTGGCTCCAGCCCGAGGGCCCCGACCACCGGTTGGAGGTCTACACCCCCAACGACCCCGCCTCGGCCGACGCGTTGCGCCTGCTGTCCGCGCAGGTCGCGGACGGACGGGAGGCCGGGGCCGCGCATTCCCTCGTACGACCGTGAACAAAGGAGATCTCATGGCTGTTTCGCTGATCAACCCGGACGGACATGTCCGAGTCCCGCTCTACCACCATGTCGCGGTGGCGACGGGCAGCCGCCAGATCCACATCGCGGGCCAGGTCGCCTGGGACGAGAACGGCGACCTCGTGGCACCGGGCGACCTCGCGGGCCAGGTCGCCCAGGTCCACCGCAACGTCGCGCGAGCACTCGACGCGGCAGGGGCGACGTTCCACGACGTGGTCCGCTTCACCTGGTACGCCGCGGGCTGGAAGAGGGACATGTACGACGCCTTCAACGCCGGTGTCGAGCAGGCGGCCCGCGAGTTCGACCTCGCCACGCCGCCGCTCGCGCTGATCGGTGTGGATGTCCTCTTCGAGCCGGGAATCCTCGTCGAGGCCGAGGTCACCGCGATCGTCGAGTAGGGAACCGCGCGCAGGACCCGTCGGCGTGTCCCACGTGCACCGCATGCACTGTGTGTCCCGCGTGCACCGTGTCCTCCGGGAGCGCGGGTGACGGCGACGCCGACGACGCCCGCCCCCGCCGGGCACCGCTCCTGACGGCCCCGGCGGGTCCGCGCCTCAGTGGGCGGGCGGTACGGAGCGGGCGTAGCGGTCGGCGAGCCGGCGCAGGTACGTGACCAGTTCCTCGGGCTCGGTGACATCGAAGTCGAGGTCGAGCAGGCTCAGATGGACGGCGAGGGTCTGCACCGTGTCCGCACCGGTGATCAGGAGGCAGCTCTCGGCGTCGATCGCCTCGACCAGGCCGACCGCCGGGTTGATCCGTTCGACCACGTCCGCCGCCGGGGCATGGACGGTCACCCGCGCGTGGTGGCGCCAGGCCGCGCCCGACACCCGTCGGGAGACGTACGCCGCGATGTCGGCGCCGGGCGGCTCGCGCGGGGCGAAGCGCGGTCCGGTCGGGGTGCGGGGCCGGATGCGGTCGGCCCTGAAAGTCCGCCAGTCCTCGCGCTCGGTGTCCCACGCCACCAGGTACCAGCGCCGTCCCCAGTTCACGGCCCGATACGGCTCCACCACACGACGGGTGGGCGATCCGGCGTGGTCCAGGTAGTCGAAGCGCAGCCGTTCCCGGTCGCGGCAGGCGGAGACCAGGGTGGTCAGCACGTCCGCGGAGAGGGCCGGGGCCGGGCGGTCGTCCGGCACGGCCACGGTGTACGCCTGGAGCGTGCGCACCCGCCGGCGGAGCCGTGAGGGCAGCACCTGCTCCAGCTTGGAGAGCGCCCGCAGCGAGGTTTCCTCGGTGCCGGGGACCGCGCCCTGCGCCGCGGTGCGCAGGGCGATCGTCACCGCGACGGCCTCCTCGTCGTCGAGCAGCAGCGGCGGCATCACCGCCCCGGCGCCCAGCCGGTAGCCGCCGGTGGCTCCGCGGGTGGCGTCCACGGGATAGCCCAGCTCGCGCAGTCGGTCGATGTCGTTGCGGACGGTACGGCCGCTGACCCCCAGGCGCTCGGCCAGTTCGGATCCCGGCCAGGCCCGTGGGGTCTGCAACAGGGAGAGCAGACGCAGCAGACGCGCGGAAGTATCGAGCATGAAGCCAGCCTGAGGTCTCATTAGGAAGAGGGTGTGCCTATATCGAGCATACTGTCGGTCCCATGAAGAACAGCAGCGACACCGACGCCCGGATCCACCCGTACCGCATCGACATCGCGCAGGCCCAGCTCGACGATCTGCGCGACCGGCTGGCGCGCACCCGCTGGGGCGGTGAGATCCCCGGCACCGGCTGGAGCCGGGGTGTGCCCACCGACTACCTCAAGGGGCTGGCCGCGTACTGGGCCGACGGTTTCGACTGGCGCCGGGCGGAGGCGGAGCTCAACGAGTTCCCTCAGTTCACCACCGGGATCGACGGCCAGAACATCCACTTCCTGCACGTCCGTTCGGAGAATCCGGCGGCCGTCCCGCTGCTCCTGCTGCACGACTGGCCCTGTTCCTTCGTACAGTTCGTCGACGTCATCCGCCCACTGACGCGGGACTTCCATGTCGTCGTGACCTCCACGCCCGGCACGGGTTTCTCCGGTCCGCTCGGCGAGGCCGGCTGGAACACCGGCCGCATCGCGGGTGCGTTCGTCGAGTTGATGGGCCGGCTCGGCTACCGCGCCTACGGTCTCCAGGGAACGGGCGGCGGCGCCGGGATCGCCGTCGAGATGGGGCGCCAGGCACCCGATCAGGTCGTCGGTATCCACGTCAACGGCCTGATCACCTTCCCCTCCGGGGATCCCGCCGAACTCGACGGGCTCACCGGGCCCGAGAAGGAGCGGCTGGCCCGTCTGGAGAGCTTCCAGCAGGACAAGATGGGCTTCAACGCCATCCAGTCCACCCGCCCGCAGACCCTCGCCTACGGCCTGCACGACTCGCCGGTCGGCCAACTCGCCTGGATCGCGGAGAAGTTCAAGGAATGGACCGACCCCGCCGCCGATCTTCCCGAGGACGCCGTGGGCCGCGACCGTCTGCTGACCAACATCAGCATCTACTGGTTCACCGGCACGGCCGGCTCCTCGGCGAACCTCTACTACGAAGCGGGCCACGACAGCGCCGCCTGGGCCCCGAAGGCGCGCGGCACCGTCCCGACCGGTGTGGCCGTCGCCCTGCACACCGACATCGCGATCGCCCGGTTCGCCGAGCGGGAGCACAACATCACCCACTGGAGCGAGCTGGAGCGCGGCGGAAACTTCCTCGCGCTGGAGCAGCCGGAGGCGTTCGTCGCCGACGTCCGTACCTTCTTCGGCACGCTCGGCGCCTGACGCGCGCCGCTCCCGCGGCTCGGCAACGCGTGATCCCGGATCGGCGGCCACCGGTTACCGGAAGTCATATCCGGTGCGGTCCGGCTCCGTCCTGCCGGAGGTGGAGGTCGCGCAGCAGGGAGATCTCGGCGCCGTGATGGATCAGCTCCCTGTTGACGTGCAGGACCCTGTTCTCCATAGGGAACCGCTCGGGACCCACCGCGGGCGGACTGTCCAGGTCGGCGTTACCTGCCAGCAGAGAGGGTTCCGTTGGCGAGCGGAACTCCGTGACCGGGCCGCACAATCCGACGGCTGACCGACGGCCTCACCACAGGTGAAGGAAACTCCGGATGTCGTCAAAGCCGTCGAGGGCCCGGCCATCCACGTCTGTCGGATCCGCCTCCGCACGCGCCGCCAGCGACTCCGCCAGGGCGAGGGCCTCATCGCTGAGACATCCGAAGCGTCGAGCCGCATGTCCCAGGCACAGGCCAGCCAGCCCGAGCAAGGGGCTGCCTGACACGGCCCGCGTTCCGACCTGGACACACCAGTGCTCGACGAACTCCCGATCGTCGTCGTTCAGCGCACTTCCGATCAGTACAGCTGCCGCCTCGCCCTCCAGTGATGGGACACGCAGAGCCCGTTCGAGGAACTCGGCCACCTTCTCATGGGGCAGAGCCGGAGGGTTCTCGAAGCGCAGATGGGAGTGCATGCGGCGAGACTACGCGCCCACGAAAACGGCGATCCGCCCAACTTCGGTGACACTCGTCCCGAATTCGATGTCACGGGTCACGCGCGCTCATCGGAGAGGGATTGCCATGCGACAGGTTCCGATATATCGTTGACGCATCGCGACAGATCAACGATGAAGGGAGCGTAGCAATGCGTTCACATGGACATGAGCACGGACCGGGGCCCGGTCACTGCGGGCCCGGGCACTTCGGCCGGGGTGACTTCGAGGGGCGGCGTGGGGCCTTCGGGCCGTTCGGGCCGCCGTTCGGCGGTCCCTTCGGTGGGGGTGGCCGGGGGCGTGGCGGCGGAGGACGGGGGAGGGCGCGGCGTGGTGACGTGCGCGCCTCGATCCTGGCGCTGCTGAAGGACCGGCCGATGCACGGTTACGAGATGATCCAGGAGATCGGCGAGCGCAGCGGCGGGGCCTGGCGGCCCAGCCCGGGATCGGTGTACCCGACCCTCCAGTTGCTGGAGGACGAGGGGCTGATCACCAGCCGGAGCGAGGGTGGCAAGAAGCTGTTCACCCTCACCGAAGCGGGCGCCGCCGAGGCCGAATCGGGGCCCGAGGCTCCGTGGGAGGAGGCCGGCCGCGGCATCGACTGGGAGTCGATGAACGAGATACGGCAGGCCGGATTCGGGCTGATGGAAGCCTTCGGCCAGGTCTGGAAGACCGGCACCCCCGATCAGCGGGAGAAGGCCCTGGCGGTCATCAACGAATCGCGCAAGAAGCTCTATCTGATCCTCGCCGACGAGGGCTGACCGCCCCGTGGGCGACGGAGAAGGGCCCCGCGGCCCCGCGCCGCGGGGGCCCGCGCCTGGCCCGGGGCGGGAGGGGGGGGAATGCGGGGGAGAACCGGCGCAACACAACCCCCCGCGGG
>NZ_JBHZDA010000151.1:7969-9471 GCF_042755665.1 Streptomyces sp. NPDC059142 | reverse complement strand
GGCCGTGTTGGGGGGGGGGGGCCCCGCCCCCACCCCCCCCCCCCCCCCACCCACCCGGACGCCCTGCGCCGTCCGAGCACCGCCTGGGCGCCGCCTAGATCGCGGGACGCAGCCGCGCCGAGTCGGACGGCGAGCTGCCCTCCCTGAGGCCGGCCTGGAGGACGCTGCCCTTGCGCCAGTCCTTCCAGTCCACGTTCCAGTCCCCGTAGCCGTTGCCGAAGTCCTCCATGTAGTCCCCGGCGCTGTTGATGACCTGGACGATGTCGCCCTCCTTCACGGTCTCGAAGAACCAGGCGGCGTTGCCCGTGGACATGCCGGTGCAGCCGTGGCTGACGTTGGCCGCGCCCTGGGAGCCCACGGACCAGGGGGCGGCGTGCACGTACTCACCGCTCCAGGTGACCCGGGTCGCCCAGTAGACCGGCAGGTCGTACCCCTCGCCGCCGCCGATACCGACGGTGGAGCCGCGCATCCGGACGAAGTACTCCTTGCCGAGCACGACCTTGATCCCGTTGCGGGTGGAGAAGCCGGGCTTCCCGGTGGTGACCGGGATGCTGTTGATCTCCTCACCGTTGCGGTAGATCGTCATGTAGTGCGCCGACGCGTCGGTGATCGCCTCGATCCGGTCACCGATGGTGAGCTTCAGCGGCTTGGTGGCGCCGCCGTACAGCTTGTCCTCGATCTTCACCCCTTCGAGGTTGCTGGTGACGGTGATCTTGCTGTTGGCGGGCCAGAACTCCTTCGGGCGGAAGTGCATCGTCTCGTCGTCCACCCAGTGCCAGGTGCCGCCTTCCGCCCCGGGGGTGGAGCGCACCTTCAGGGAGCGTTCGACGACGGCCCTGGCCGCCTTGGACTTGACGGGCTCGCTGAGGCTGGCGGTGACCGGCTGGCCGACACCGTACGTGCCCGCGTCGGGGCCGAACTCGACCTCCAGGGTCTTCTTCGCCTTCGCGGTGTCGAAGGTGAGCCGCCGGGAGCCGGGCTTGCCCTCCTCGTTCTCCGTGGCGACCCGGACGGTGTAGCGGGCACCGGCGGCCAGCGGGGCCGTGGAGTGCCAGCGCATCCCGTCGGCGGTGAGTTCGCCCGCCAGGTAGTGGCCGCTCGCGTCGACGGCCGTGACGTCCGTGATCCGGCCGTCCCGGCTCTTGGAGACCACTTCGAGCGGCTTGTCCGGGTTCACCTTCTTGCCGCCCGCGGCGACGCTGAACACGATCTGGCCGTCGGCGTCGTACGGCTTGTCGGAGAGCGGGTGGGTGTCGGGGCCACCGCACGCGGTCGCACTCGCCCCGAGGGACACGACCAGTACGGTGCAGCTCAGGATGGCGCGCAAGCGTGGCGTGTGGTTCATGTGCTCACGGTAAGAAGATTCTGCGACCGCAGCGCGACGGGTGATGCAAACGGGGGGCCCGGGGGGGGCCGGGGGGGGGGGGGGGGGGCCCCGGGGGTGGCGGTGGGGGGGGGGACGGGGGGTTTTAAAAAAAATAACAGGCGCCCCGAGTTTTGTG
>NZ_JBHZDA010000151.1:0-7959 GCF_042755665.1 Streptomyces sp. NPDC059142 | reverse complement strand
TGACCACCACTAAACCCCTCGCCCCCCCCGCGGGGGCGGGGCGCAGCCCGGGGGGGCCCCGCGCCCCCGGGGGCGGCCGCGCCCGCGCCCCCTGTTCATGCCGTACGGCGTCTACTGGTTCTGGTTCTCACCGCGGTAGAACTCGAAGACCCAGCCCCACAGGCCGACCAGGATCAGCGGCAGGGAGAAGTACAGCAGCCACCAGCCGATGGCGATGGCCAGGAAGGCCAGCGCGCCACCGATGGCGAGCGAGAACGGCTGCCAGCTGTGCGGGGCGAAGAACCCGACCTCGCCGGACTCGTCCGCGACGTCGGCTTCCTTGTTGTCCTGCGCCAGCGCGTCCATCCGCCGGGCCGTGAAGGCCAGGTAGAAGCCGATCATCACGCTCAGGCCGAAGGCCAGGAAGAGCGCCGTCGTACCGACCGGCTCCTTCGACCAGACGCCGTACACGATGGCGACGGCCAGGATGAAGACGCTCAGCCAGATGAACATCCTGCCTTGGATCTTCACTTGCCGGCCTCCTTGCCACCGGCGAGGGCGCCGGCCGCGGCCCCGTGGCCCGCGTTCTCAAGCTGGTCGAGTGCGGCGATCTCGGGGTGGTGCAGATCGAACGCGGGGGATTCCGAGCGGATACGCGGCAGCGTGAGGAAGTTGTGCCGCGGCGGCGGGCACGAAGTCGCCCATTCGAGTGAACGACCGTAGCCCCACGGGTCGTCGACCTCGATCTTCTTGCCGTACTTGGCGGTCTTCCAGACGTTGTAGAAGAACGGCAGTATCGACAGACCGAGGACGAACGAGCTGATCGTGGAAATGGTGTTCAGCGCGGTGAAACCGTCGGACGCGAGATAGTCCGCGTAACGGCGCGGCATGCCCTCGGCGCCCAGCCAGTGCTGGACGAGGAAGGTGCCGTGGAAGCCGATGAACAGCGTCCAGAAAGTGATCTTCCCGAGCCGCTCGTCGAGCATCTTCCCGGTGAACTTCGGCCACCAGAAGTGGAAGCCCGCGAACATCGCGAAGACGACCGTCCCGAACACCACGTAGTGGAAGTGCGCCACCACGAAGTACGAGTCCGACACGTGGAAGTCCATGGGCGGCGAGGCGAGGATCACGCCGGTGAGTCCGCCGAAGAGGAACGTCACCAGGAAGCCGACCGTCCAGAGCATCGGTGTCTCGAAGGACAGCGAGCCCTTCCACATCGTGCCGATCCAGTTGAAGAACTTCACCCCGGTCGGAACCGCGATGAGGAACGTCATGAACGAGAAGAACGGCAGCAGTACCCCGCCGGTCACGTACATGTGGTGGGCCCACACCGTCACCGACAGACCCGCGATGGAGATCGTCGCCGCGACCAGACCGATGTAGCCGAACATCGGCTTCCGCGAGAAGACCGGAATGACTTCCGAGACGATCCCGAAGAACGGCAGGGCGATGATGTACACCTCTGGATGCCCGAAGAACCAGAACAGGTGTTGCCAGAGCAACGCCCCGCCGTTGGCCGCGTCGAACACATGGGCACCGAACTTACGGTCGGCCTCCAGCGCGAAGAGCGCCGCCGCCAGCACCGGGAACGCCAGCAGGACCAGGACACCGGTCAGCAGCACGTTCCACGTGAAGATCGGCATGCGGAACATCGTCATGCCCGGCGCCCGCATGCAGATGATCGTGGTGATGAAGTTGACCGACCCCAGGATCGTGCCGAACCCGGAGAACGCCAGACCCATGATCCACAGATCCGCGCCGATCCCCGGCGAACGCACGGCGTCCGACAGCGGGGAGTAGGCGAACCAGCCGAAGTCCGCCGCGCCCTGGGGCGTGATGAACCCGCTCACGGCGATCAGCGAGCCGAAGAGGTACAGCCAGTACGCGAACATGTTCAGCCGCGGGAAGGCCACATCGGGCGCGCCGATCTGGAGCGGCATGATCCAGTTCGCGAAGCCCGCGAACAGCGGCGTCGCGAACATCAGCAGCATGACGGTGCCATGCATGGTGAACGCCTGGTTGAACTGCTCGTTCGACATGATCTGCGTACCCGGACGGGCCAGCTCGGCGCGCATGAAGAGCGCCATCACCCCGCCGATGCAGAAGAACGCGAACGACGTGATCAGATACATCGTGCCGATCGTCTTGTGGTCGGTGGTGGTCAACCACCGCACGACCACATTGCCCGGCTGTTTGCGCCGTACCGGCAGCTCGTTCTCGTACGAGTCCTCTGCTGCTGCGGCGGCACCCTGAGGTTCGTTGAGGATGCTCACAGTTTGTTCGTCTCCGCATTCCTGGCCGGATCCGTCTGCGCGATGCCCGACGGGATGTAGCCGTTCTGGCCCTTCTTGGCCAGCTCTTCCAGGTGCTTCTGGTAGCGCTCCGGAGAGACCACCTTGACGTTGAAGAGCATCCGCGAGTGGTCGACACCGCAGAGCTCGGCGCACTTACCGAGGAAGGTGCCCTCCTGGTTCGGGGTGACCTCGAAGGAGTTGGTGTGCCCCGGGATGACGTCCTGCTTCATCAGGAACGGCACCACCCAGAAGGAGTGGATGACGTCACGCGAGGTCAGGATGAACCGGACCTTCTCGCCCTTGGGCAGCCACAGCGTCGGACCCGGGTTGTTGGTCTGCGGGTTCCGCGTGCCGGGGACGCCGTAGTCGTAGACGCCCTCCGCACCCTTGGGGAAGTCCTTCGTGAACCGGTCGGGGATGGCGTCGAGCTCCTTGGGGACCTCGTTGCCCGTGGCGGGGTTGCCGTCCACGTTCTCGATGTAGTTGAAGCCCCAGCTCCACTGGTAGCCGACCACGTTGACCGTGTGGGCGGGCTTCGCGGAAAGGCTGAGGAGCTTCGACTCGTCCCGTGCGGTGAAGTAGAAGAGCACCGACACGATGATGAGCGGGACCACGGTGTACAGCGCCTCGATGGGCATGTTGTACCGGGTCTGCGGAGGTACCTCCACCTTGGTGCGGCTTCGCCGGTGGAAGATGACGCTCCACAGGATCAGGCCCCATACCAGTACGCCCGTGATGAGCGCTGCCGCCCACGAGCCCTGCCAGAGGGAGAGGATCCGGGGAGCCTCCTCCGTCACTGGGGTGGGCATTCCAAGGCGGGGGAAGTCCTTGTATGTGCAACCCGTGGAGGTCGCGAGGATCAGGCCCGCAGTCAGCACCTGCGGCAGCTTCCGCCGCATCGGGCGCCGCGACGAGCGGTCGGAGCCGTTGGGACTCACGTAGCGCCTTCCCGAGAGTCTCGCCCGCGCGACCGGCTGCGGCCGTCTCGTGGTCGGTCGCCGACCCTGACGCGGGCGGGGGGTGTGGATGTTTATGCGGACCAAACCCTACTGGACGCGATTTCAGGGTGTGCGGGGAGGGTGCCCAACGCGCCGCCCGACTCCCCGAAGGGGTGGACTGTGCTATTCCCGGGCCCTCCCGCGCCTCGAACGGCCGCCCCGGCTCCGCTTCTGACACCCCCTCCGGCGGCGCGTTAGCGTGGCGGCGTGCCCTACTTCGACGCCGCTTCCTCCGCCCCGCTGCACCCCGTGGCCCGGCAGGCCCTTCAGGCTTCCCTGGACGAGGGGTGGGCGGACCCCGCCCGGCTCTACCGCGAGGGGCGGCGGGCCGGACTGCTGCTGGACGCGGCCCGGGAGGCCGCGGCGGAGGCCGTCGGCTGCCGCCCCGACGAACTCGTCTTCACTCCTTCGGGGACGCACGCGGTCCACGCCGGGATGTCGGGCGTGTTGTCGGGCCGCCGGCGGGTCGGCCTCGGGTTGACCGTCTCGGCCGTCGAGCACTCCTCGGTGCTCCACGCGGCCGCCGCCCACGAGGCCGCGACCGGCGGCGCGGTCAGCGAGGTGCCGGTGGACCGGTACGGGGCGGTGACGCCGGACACGTACGCCGGTGCGCTGCGCGAGGACACGGCGCTGGCCTGTCTCCAGTCCGCCAACCACGAGGTGGGTACGGAACAGCCGGTGGCCGCGGTCGCCGAGGCGTGCCGCAGCCGGGGCGTGCCGCTGCTGGTGGACGCGGCGCAGTCGCTGGGCTGGGGTCCGGTGGAGGGCGCCTGGTCGCTGCTGACGGCGAGCGCCCACAAGTGGGGCGGTCCGGCGGGGGTGGGGCTGCTGGCCGTGCGCAAGGGGGTCAGGTTCGCCCCGCGCGGCCCGGCCGACGAGCGGGAGTCGGGGCGCTCCCCCGGCTTCCAGAACATCCCGGCGATCGTGGCGGCGGCGGCCTCGCTGCGCGCGGTACGGGCGGAGGCGGCGGCCGAGGCGGTCCGGCTGCGGGCGCTGGTGGACCGGATCCGCGCGCGGGTGCCGGAGCTGGTGCCCGATGTGGAGGTGGTGGGGCATCCGGAGCACCGGCTCCCCCATCTCGTGACGTTCTCCTGTCTCTATGTCGACGGGGAGGCGCTGTTGCACGAGCTGGACCGGGCGGACTTCTCGGTCTCCTCGGGGTCGTCCTGCACGAGCAGCACGCTGACGCCGTCCCATGTGCTGCGCGCGATGGGCGTGTTGTCGGAGGGGAACGTCCGGATCTCGCTCCCCGCGGGGACACCGGAGGCGGCGGTGGACCGGTTCCTGGAGGTGCTGCCGGGGGTGGTCTCCGGCGTACGGGAGAAGCTGGGGGCGCCGGCCGGCTCCGGCGGGGCCGGCACCGTGGCGGGTACGGACGGGGTGGGCGCCCCGCTGGTGGTGGACGCGCTCGGGCGGCGCTGTCCGATCCCGGTGATCGAGCTGGCCAAGGTGTTCGGCGAGGTGCCCGTGGGCGGGACGGTGACGGTGCTCTCGGACGACGAGGCGGCGCGGCTGGACATCCCGGCGTGGTGCGAGATGCGCGGACAGGAGTACGTGGGCGAGCAGCCGGCGGACCACGGTGTCGCGTATGTGGTCCGCCGGGTGTCGTGACGCGGGGCCTGTGTGGGCCGGCCCTGTATGCGCGGGGCCTGTGTGGGCCGGCCCTGTGTGCGTGGGCGCCGTGTGGGCCGGCGCCGTGTGGGCCGGCCCTGTATGCGTGGATCAGGTGGGGCCGGGCCCGGGACGGCTAGGCCAGGTGCGCCTGGACCTCGGCCGCCGCGTCGTGGCCGTACGCCTTCGTGAAGCGCTCCATGAAGTGGGTCCTGGCCAGGGTGTACTCCTGGGTGCCGACCGTCTCGATGACGAGGGTGGCGAGCATGCAGCCGACCTGCGCCGCGCGCTCCAGGCCGACGCCCCAGACCAGACCGGAGAGGAACCCGGCGCGGAACGCGTCGCCGACGCCGGTGGGGTCGGCCTTCGCCGTCTCCTCCGGGCAGCCGACGATGATCGGCTCCTCGCCGACACGGTCGATCCGGACGCCGTTCTTGCCCAGGGTCGTGACGCGGTGGCCGACACGGGACAGGATCTCGGCGTCGGTCCAGCCCGTCTTGGCCTCGATGAGCCCCTTCTCGTACTCGTTGGAGAAGAGGTACGTGGCGCCGTCGAGGAGGGTGCGGATCTCCTCGCCCTCCATGCGGGCGATCTGCTGCGAGAAGTCCGCGCCGAACGGGATGGAGCGCGTGCGGCACTCCTCGGTGTGCCGGAGCATGCCCTCCGGGTCGTCGGCGCCGATCACGACGAGGTCGAGACCGCCGACGCGGTCGGCGACCTTCTTCAGCTCGATCTGGCGGGCCTCGCTCATCGCGCCCGCGTAGAAGGAGCCGATCTGGTTGTGGTCGGCGTCCGTCGTACAGACGAAGCGCGCGGTGTGCAGCACCTCGGAGATCCGTACGGAGGCGGTGTCGACGCCGTGCCGGTCGAGCCAGGCGCGGTACTCGTCGAAGTCCTGGCCGGCGGCGCCGACGAGGATGGGCTTGGTGCCGAGCTGACCCATGCCGAAGGCGATGTTCGCGCCGACACCGCCCCTGCGCACCTCAAGGTTGTCGACCAGGAAGGAGAGGGAGACCGTGTGGAGCTGATCCGCGACGAGCTGGTCCGCGAAACGGCCGGTGAAGGTCATCAGATGGTCGGTGGCGATGGAGCCGGTGACTGCGATTCGCACGGCGTGAACGCTCCTGATGAGGGAGAACGGTGGACAGTTCACGCTACCGGTTCCGGGCACTCTCCCCTAAGCCCGCAGTTCGGACCGGGCGCGAGATGTCGCATCGCGAGGGGGGAACGGCCGGTTCCGTGTCCGGATCCGGCCGTTGTCACCCGGACGGCGTCACTCCTGCCCCGGTCGCGCCCCGTACGGCGGTATCGGGGAACCGCCTGCCGCCCTCTTCCGTCCCACCGGTGCCAGGGCAACGCACACGGAGACGAAGGAGCGCAGCGGTGACCAGCACGGAGCAGCCCGAACAGCACCCGGCCGACAGCGCTGACCGTCCGCACGGAATCGGAAGGCGTTCACCGTTGGCCGTCGCAGCGGTGGCGGCGGCGGTCCTGATCGCGGGAGGCGGGGGCGCGTACTTCGCCACGAGCGCCTTCGGCAGCTCCGGCGGCACGGACGGCGGCAGCGGCGACAGCAGGTCCGGTGGCGGAGCGGACGACGGGAACCCGCCGCCGCTCGCGCTGGACGCGCCGGCGGCGGAGCCGGGCGCGGGCGGCGCGGACGCCCCGCCGCCGGGCATCGCGCCGGGTGAACCGGACCCGAGCGGGGTGGTCTACCGCGCCACGGGCAAGCTGCCCGCGGGCCCGGACAGCGCCCGTGTCTACCGTACGAGCGGCACGGTGCCCGCGGCGGACGTGGCCCGGCTGGCGAAGGCGTTCGGGATGACGGGCGCGCCCCGCTCGGACGGGACGTCCTGGAAGGTCGGCACCGACAAGGACGGCTCGGGGCCGCTGCTGCGGGTCGCCAAGCAGGCGCCGGGGGCGTGGACGTTCGCGGAGTTCGGCGCGGCGCCGGGCGGCGACAACTGCGCCAAGGGCAAGAGCTGCCCGAGCGGTGGCGGTACGGGGACGGGCGCGTCCGGCGGTTCCTTCGCGCCCGGCGGCGAGGACGGCGCGGTCGGCGAGGCGGCGGCGAAGAAGGCCGCGGCGCCGGTGTTCGAGGCGCTGGGCCAGGACGACGCGGACATCGACGCGAGCGGGCTGATGGGCGCGGTCCGGGTGGTCAACGCGGACCCGGTGATCGGCGGGCTCCCCACGTACGGCTGGTCGACGGCGGTCCAGGTGGACCCGGACGGCCGGGTGACCGGCGGTTACGGGCAGCTCTCGACCCCGGAGCGGAGCGACGCGTACCCGATGATCAGCGCGGCGCAGGCGCTGGAGGAGCTGAACAGGGCGGCGGACGGCGCGGGTTCGGGCGGCGGTTCCGGGGCCGACCGGATCGGCGGCTGCGCGACGCCGGTCCCGCTGGAGAAGGGCGCCACGGCCACAGGGTCGGACGTGCCGCCGGCGCTCCCGTGCGCGCCGAAGAGCGGTGCGGCGGACCCGGGGTCCGTGGAGATCACCAGGACGGTCTTCGGGCTGGCGCTGCGCTCGGTGGACGGGCGCGGGGCGCTCGTGCCGTCGTGGCTCTTCGAGGTGGCCCCGGGCGACGGCTCCGCCCCGTACACGGTCACGCACCCCGCGGTGGCGCCGAAGTTCCTGAAGAAGGCGGCGCCGACGCCGCCGCCCGCCCACGAGGAGCTGCCGGGAGGCCCCGGCGCGGCCGAGCCCGGCACCGGTCCGGCGCCGCGCCCCACGTCGTACGAGGCGGACGGGCGGACCCTGACGGTGCGCTTCACGGCCGGTGTGTGCAGCACGTACAGGGCGACGGCGGACGAGAGCGGCACGGCGGTGAAGGTGCGGCTGGTCGTCACCGACCCCGATCCCGAGCGGGTCTGCATCGCCCTGGCCAAGGAGCAGTCCGTCAAGGTGACGCTGGACAAGCCGCTGGGCGACCGGCAGGTGGTGGACACCACGACGGGCGAGAGGATCGCGCGCCACTGACGCCGCCCGCCCCGTACGCGTACGACAGCGGTCGCACGAAAGGCGGGGGGGGGGGCGGCGCCGGGGGGGGGGCGCGCCCCCGGGCGGGGGGGTGG
>NZ_JBHZDA010000150.1:0-9484 GCF_042755665.1 Streptomyces sp. NPDC059142 | reverse complement strand
GCGCCCCGGACGCGCGCTCCGGGGCCCGCGCATATCGGGGGCGGGGGGCGGCCGTACGCGCGGCCCTGCACCACCCCGTCGGGGCGCCGCCGGCCCCGCCGCTGCTCGCGGCACCGATCGCGGAGGCGGACGCGGCGCTCACGGCGGCGGGCCTGGCGGGCAACGAGCGGACCTTCCTCGACCTGGTGTCCGCACAGGCGCTCGGCGGCGCGGGCCGGGAACGCCGCGGATGAGCGCCGACCCGGTACGAGCGGGCGGCGGACCCCGGTCAGGGGGTACGCCGCCCGCTCCTGCGTATCCGGATCAGCGGCGGATCAGCCGCGCGTCAGCCGCAGCGTGACCAGTTCGAACGGACGCAGCGACAGCAGGACCGCGCCGTCCGCCAGCTCCGGTGCGCCCGCGCCGTCCGCCGCGTCGGCCAGCGGCCGCTCCAGCAGATCGGTGACGGCGAGACCGGTGGCGTCGAAGCCCAGCCCGACGCGCGCCTTGGCCCGGCCGCCGGTCGCCTCGTAGAGCCGTACGACGAGGTCGCCGCTGGCGTCGTCGGCCAGCTTGACCGCGCTGACGACGACCGCGTCGTTGTCGACGGTGACCAGCGGAGCGACCTCCCCCGATCCGGTGAGCCGGCGCTCGGGCAGGTTGACGCGGTAGCCCTCCCGCACGGCGTCACCGATCGTCGCGCCCGGGGCCAGCGCGTGGCGGAAGCGGTGGACGCCCTGGTCGGTCTCCGGGTCGGGGAAGCGCGGCGCGCGCAGCAGGGAGACCCGGACGGTGGTGGTCGTACCGGCGTCGGACGCGCGGACCGTACGGGTCACGTCGTGTCCGTACGTCGAGTCGTTGACCAGCGCGACGCCCCAGCCCGGCTCCTCCAGGTGGACGAAGCGGTGGTTGCACGCCTCGAACTTGGCGGCCTCCCAGCTCGTGTTGGTGTGGGTCGCCCGGTACACATGGCCGAACTGGGTCTCCGAGGCGTACCGCTCCGCGTGGACGTCCAGCGGGAACGCGGCCTTGAGGAACTTCTCGGTCTCGTGCCAGTCGACCTCGGTGTCGATGTCGAGCCGCTTGGTGCCCGGCGCGAGGGTCAGGAGCTGGGTGACCGTCGAGGCGCCGAACGAGCGCACGATCCGTACGCCGACGGCGCCGCCCGCCGCGTCGTCGGGCCCGGTCCCGGTGAGCTCGTCGAGGTCCGTCAGATCGGTGACGGTGTTCCGGTAGAACTCGTCCACGTCCCACGCGTCCCACTGGTTGGGGAAGTCGGGGTGGATCTGGAGGAGGTTGGCGGCCTCGCCCGGGGCGACGGTCTCCCGCTCCGCGCTGACGTCGTACGCCGAGACGACCAGGCCGCGGGCGTCGATCTCGACCTCCAGCAGGCCGTTGCTGAGCAGGTACCCGCCGTTCTCGCGCTCCGTGAGCTGCGCGCCCGCGACGGCGACGGCCGGTCCCGCCGCGCCCGCCGCGACCCCGCCGCGCGGGTGCGGCGCCGCGTTGAAGACCAGGGACGTCCCGCCGGCCGGATCACCGGCGAGGGCGCGCTGCGCGGCGTCGACGATCCCGGTCAGCTCCTCGGCGACCTTCGCGTAGGTCTTCTCCGCCTCGCGGTGCACCCAGGCGATGGACGAGCCGGGCAGGATGTCGTGGAACTGGTGGAGCAGGACGGTCTTCCAGACCCGGTCGAGCAGTTCGTACGGGTAGGCGGCGCCGGTGCGGACGGCGGCGGTGGCGGCCCACAGCTCGGCCTCCCGCAGCAGGTGCTCGCTGCGCCGGTTGCCCTGCTTGGTCTTGGCCTGGCTGGTGAGCGTGGCCCGGTGCAGCTCCAGGTACAGCTCGCCGACCCAGACGGGCGGGTTCGGGTACTCGGCCTCGGCCTTGGCGAAGAACGCGCCGGGGGTCTCCCACTCGACCGTCGCCGAGCCTTCGAGGCTGCGCAGCCTGGCCGCCTTGGCGATCATCTCGCGGGTGGTGCCGCCGCCCCCGTCGCCCCAGCCGGTGGGCGCGAGCGAGTGGCGCGCGGCGCCCTTCTCCTTGAAGTTCTTCGCGGCGTGGGCGATCTGCTCGCCCGTCATGGAGCAGTTGTACGTGTCGACGGGCGGGAAGTGGGTGAAGATCCGGGTGCCGTCGATGCCCTCCCAGCGGAAGGTGTGGTGCGGGAACTTGTTGATCGTGGACCAGGAGATCTTCTGCGTGAGCAGCCACTTGGACCCGGCGGCCTTGATGATCTGCGGCAGCCCGGCGGCGAAGCCGAAGGTGTCGGGGAGCCACGCCTCGTCGTTCTCGACACCGAACTCGTCGAGGAAGAAGCGCTTGCCGTGCACGAACTGCCGGGCCATCGCCTCGGAGCCGGGCATGTTGGTGTCGGACTCGACCCACATGCCGCCGGCCGGTACGAACCGGCCCTCCGCGACGGCCTTCTTGACCTTGGCGTAGACCTCGGGGCGGTGCTCCTTGATCCAGGCGAACTGCTGGGCCTGGGACATCGCGAAGACGAACTCGGGCTCGTCCTCCAGCAGCGCGGTCATGTTGGCGGTCGTACGGGCGACCTTGCGGACCGTCTCGCGCAGCGGCCACAGCCAGGCGGAGTCGATGTGGGCGTGGCCGACCGCGCTGATCCGGTGGGAGGTGGCGGGCGCCGGGGTGGTGAGCACGCCGGCGAGCAGCTCGCGGGCGGCGGCGGCCGTGCCGTTCACGTCCTGGAGGTCGATCGCGTCGAGCGCGCGGCTGATCGCGCGCAGGATCTCCCAGCGGCGGGCGCCCTCCACGGGCAGCTCGGCCATCAGCTCGCCGAGCACCTCCAGGTCCTGGACGAGGTTCCAGACGGTCTCGTCGAAGACGGCGAGGTCCATCCGGGCGAGGGTGTACTGGGGTTCGCTGCCCGCGGTCTCCTTGTCGCCGAGCTGCGTGGGCAGGAAGGGGTGGTAGTCGAGGATCACCGGGTTGGACGCGGCCTCGACATGCAGCAGCACCTCTTCGCCGCCGGCGACGGGCGCCCCGATCCGTACCCACTGGTTGCGCGGGTTGAGGCCCTTCACCGGGGTGCCGTCGGGGCGGTAGACCAGGCCCTCGCACTGGAATCCGGGCATGTTCTCGTCGAAGCCGAGGTCGAGGATCGCCTCGACGGTACGGCCCGCCCACTTCTCGGGCACGGTCCCGGAGACCCGGAACCAGCTCGTGCCCCAGGGCGCGCCCCACCGGTCGCCGGCCTCGACCGGCTCGACGGGCCCGGCGATGCCCTCCGCCACGGGGACGGGCTCGCCCGGCGCGTGCCAGACGGCGACGTCGAGCGGGATCGACTCGGGGTGGACGGCGGGCCTGATGCGTTCGCCGAGGACGCGCTTGAGGCGGCCTTCGACGAGGGTGCGGTCGTCGTGCATGAGGGGTGCTCCTGAGGTGCGTGGGGTGCGTGGGGTGCCTTGGGTGCCGTACGTACGCGGTGTCCAGTGTGACCGCGTCGCCGGGACCCGACCGGCGCGGGGCCGGTCAGGGGACGTCGTCGGGGTGGACGACCTCCGTGATGGAACGGGCCGCGAGATGGGCGCTGTCCTCGGCGCGGCTCGCGAGGACGGCGGTGGGCCGGGCGCCCGCCTCGGTCAGGCGGGCGAACGCCTCGAAGAACGCGCCGCCGGGCGCGCAGGTGGCGCGGTCGGGCGCGGTGCTGTCGGAGTCCCCGACGTCGACGGCGAGCGCGAGGGTGCGGGGCGCGGGCGCGTACGCGCGCTCCCGCCACGCGGCGACGGTCCTGGCGAGGGCTTCCCCGGCCGGTTTGACCTTCCGGTCGTTGGTCAGCAGGCCGAGGCCGTACTCCAGTTCCGGGAAGTCGGCCAGGGAGCGCGAGACGTCGTGCGAGCACCACCAGGTGACGCCCCAGACGTCCTCGCAGTCCAGCGCGTTCGCGACGGTGGCCTCGGTGAACTCGGCGGCGTGCTCGGCGGGGACGAGCGGCGCGGGGGCGCCGACCTCCTGGAGCCAGACCGGCCGGTGCGGCTCCAGGGCCCACGCCTTGGACAGCTCGATCATGTACGCGGCGTGGTGCTCGGTGGCGGTGCCGGTACGGCCGTGGCGCTGCGCGGTGCCGTTGAACACCCAGGAGTGCACGGCCGTCACGGCGCCGATCGTGGCCGCGTGCTCGGGGGTGAAGGCGTGTCCGTCCTGGTACCAGGCGGCGTCGTACTCGGCGTGCAGATGGAGCTTGCCGGGCGCGCCCTCCTCGCACGCGGCGAGCAGGGTGCGCAGCCAGCTTCCCGCCTGGTCCGGGGTGATGGGGTCCGGGTCGGGGTGCGGCGGTCCCGAGAACTGGTTGATCTCGTTGCCGATGGTCATGCCGAGGAAGTTCGGCCGGTCCGCGAGGGCGGCGGCGAGCGTACGGAGGTACGCGGCCTGCCCGGAGACGACATCGTTGTCAGTGAACAGGTTCCGCCGGTGCCAGGTCTGGGTCCAGGCGGGCAGGAAGTCGAAGCTCGACAGATGGCCCTGGAGTCCGTCGACATTGACGTCCAGGCCGCGTTCGGCGGCGGCGTCGGCGAGCTGGACGAGCTGCTCGACGGCGCGGGGCCTGATCAGGGTGCGGTTGGGCTGGAAGAGCGGCCAGAGCGGGAAGACCCGGATGTGGTCGAGGCCGAGCGCCGCGATCGAGTCCAGGTCGGCGCGTACGTCGTCCAGGTCGAAGTCCAGCCAGTGGTGGAACCAGCCCTGGCTGGGGGTGTAGTTGACGCCGAAGCGCGGCGTCGGAGTGCTCGTGGGTGGCAACGTTGTCCTGCTTCCCTGCGGTGCGTGCGGTGGTGCGTGCGGTGCGTGCGGCACGGGGTCAGCCCTTGACGGCGCCTTCGCCGACGCCCCGGAAGAAGTAGCGCTGGAGGCAGGCGAAGAGCACGATGAGCGGGGCGACGGCGATGATGGTGCCGGCGGCGACCAGCCGGGGGTCCTGGGCGAAGGTGCCGTGGAGGTAGTTGAGCCCGATGGTCAGAGTGAAGTTCTCCGGGTCGCTGAGAACGATCAGCGGCCAGAGGAAGTCGTCCCACGCGCCCATGAAGGCGAAGATCGCGACGACGGCGAGCGTGCCCTTGACGGCGGGCAGCGAGATGCGCAGGAAGCGCTGCCAGACGTTGGCGCCGTCGACGAAGGCCGCCTCCTCCACCTCCGGCGGCTGGTTGAGGAACGCGTTGCGCATCAGCAGCACGTTCATCGCGCCGATGGATCCCGGCAGCAGCACCCCGATGAGGGTGTTGTTCAGGCCGAGGTCCCGCATGGTGGTGAACTGGGCGATGATGATGCCCTCGACGGGGACGAGCATGGCGAGGATGAACGCCAGCGTCGCGGCGGTGCGTCCCTTGTAGCGCAGCCGCGCCAGCGCGTAGCCGGCCAGGGCGGCGCCCACACAGTTGGTGATCACATTGGCGATCGCCACCTTGAGCGAGTTGAACGCGTACTCCCACACCGGGATGACATCGGCGACCCGCTCGTAGTTGTGCAGGGTCACATCGTCCGGGAAGAAGGTCGGAGGGTAGCTGTAGATGTCCTCCGTCGGGCCCTTGAGCGAGGTGGAGAGCTGCCAGAGGAACGGCCCGATCAGCACGGTGAGCATGACGAGCAGCAGGGTGTAGCGGAGCACGAGCTGCCAGGGCGCGATGCGCCGGCCGTCGGCGTCGGTGGTCTTCAGGATGGTCACGCGTCCTCCTTGCGGTCGGCGCGGAGCACCAGCAGCATCAGGGCGACGGTGACGACGAAGACGACCACGGAGATCGCGGAGGCGTAACCGACCCGGCCGCTCAGCCCGGTGCCGACCCGCTGGACGAGCATGACGAGGGTGGTGTCCTCGCCCGCGGGACCGCCGTTGGGGCCCGCCATCAGGTAGACCTCGGAGAAGACCTTGAAGGCGCTGACCGAGGAGAGCGCGGCGACGAGGGTCATCGTGGAGCGCACGGCGGGCACGGTGACGGTGACGAACCGGCGCACGGCCCCGGCCCCGTCGACGGCCGCGGCCTCGTGCAGCTCGCGCGGTACGTTGGCGAGCGCGGCCAGGTAGATGATCATGTAGTAGCCGAGGCCCTTCCAGACCGTGACGGCCATCGCGCTGAACAGCAGCAGCCACTGGTCGCTGAGGAATCCGACCCGGCCGACGCCGACGGCCTCCAGCACCGAGTTGACCAGTCCGCGGTCGTCGAGCAGCCAGACCCAGATGAGGCCGACCACCACGATCGACGCGACGACCGGGGTGTAGAAGGCGGAGCGGAAGAAGGTGATGCCGGGGATCTGGCGCTGGACGAGCATCGCCAGCAGCAGCGGCAGCAGGACGAGGGCGGGGACGACGCACAGGACGTACAGCGTGCTGTTGCGCAGGCCGATCCAGAACATGTCGTCGTGGATCAGCTCCCGGAAGTTGTCCAGGCCCACGAAGCCGCCGGGGAGGAGCGTCCGGCGGTCGGTGAAGGAGTTGATGAGGGTGCTGAGGAAGGGATAGAGACTGAAGGCGCCGACGACCAGCAGTCCCGGGGCCGCGAACAGCCAGGGACTGAGGGAACGTTGGCGCCGGATCCCGCGGACGGGCCCGCCGCGGGGCCCACGGCCGCCGGAGCCGGAGCTCCGGAGGGTGGGCCCCGCCGCGGCGGATTCCGGGGGAAGTGCCCGGGGGGCGGTGGAGCTTGTCATGGTGCGGGGCTCAGCTCTCAGCTCTGCTTGAGCAGACGGTCACAAGCCTCGACGGCCTGGTCGAGGGCTGCCTGGGGGCTCTGCTTGCCCTGGAGCGCCTTGGCGACCTGGTTGCGCAGCTCGGTCTTCATCTGCTCGCTGAACAGGACGGGCGTGTAGTTCTCCGCCTTCTTCAGGGACTTGGCGGCGGCGATCCGGACGCGGGTCTCGTCGGTGCCGTCCTCCTTGGTGAAGTACGGGTCGTCCAGGGAGCCCTTGGTGCTCGGGAAGATGGCGACCTGCTTGGCGAAGGACATCTGGCGGGTCGCGTCGGTCACGAAGTGGGCGAAGGCGACGGCCGCGGGCTTCTGCTTGGTCTTGGAGTTCACCATGACGCCCATGACGTACATGTTGACCTTGCCGGTGTTGCTGATCTGGTCCGTGATCCCGATGTTCTTGTACAGGTTCGGGGCGTTCTTCTTGAAGTTCTCCAGGTCCAGCGCGCTGCCCGGGTTCATGGCCACGGACTCGGTGAGGAACTTGGTGCCGGAGGACTCGGGGGTCGCGGTCAGCGCCTGGGAGTCGAGCGCCTTGGCCTCGAAGAGCTTCTTGTACTCGGTGAGCAGTTCGACACCCTTGGCGTCGTTGAAGGAGAAGCCGGTGCCTTCCTTGTTCATGAGCTGGACGCCGTAGCGGCCGAAGTCCTCGATGGTGGGCACCTGGGCGAGCGTGGCGATCTTGCCGTTGCTCTGCTCGGCCAGCTTCACGCCGTCCTTGAAGACCTGGTCATAGGTGGTCGGGGGGTTCTCGGCGTCGAGACCGGCCTCGGTGAACAGGCGCTTGTTGTAGAAGGTGGGGCCGGTGTTCAGGTACCAGGGGAAGCCGTACGTGCCCTCCAGGCCCGGTATCTGGTGGCTCTTCCAGGCGTCGGGCAGGTACTCCTTGCCGTACGCGGCGGCCGTCTTGTCCTGGTCGAGGTCGAGGGCGAGACCGGCCTTGGCGAGCGGGGCCACCAGGTCGGGGGAGATGTTGACGACGTCGGGGAGCGTGCCGCCCGCCGCGTCCGCGCTGAGCTTGTCGGCGTAGCCCTCGGCAGGCCGGTCGACCCACTTCACCTCCGTGTCCGGGTACTCCTTCTCGAAGTCCTTGATGACTCCGTTGAAGTAGTCCTTGAAGTTGGCCTGGAGGTTCCAGGTCTGGAAGGTGATCTTGCCCTTGATGGCGCCCGAGGCGTCGGAGGACTCGTCGTCGGATCCTCCGCCACAGGCACTGAGGGGCAGGACAGTGGCGAGAACAGCGGCGAGGGCGACTGCTCTTCGGGAGATGCGCACGGTGAACGGCTCCTTCTGCTCGGACCAGGCGTGCGGTCGGCGAGCCGGAGCTTCGGCGCCCCGACTCCTTATGCCCAGCAGACCTTGCAATGTGCGTGCGTGAAAGTCAACACATTCTCGTCACAAACTCAGCCGGAGTTGGTTTCGCCGCAGGTCAGAGCGGTTATTACGGCTTAGTTGCGACGCAGCACTAATGCGCTTTAGAATGCCGCGACTCAAGCGCATTAGTCCGGGGTCCAGATGGCTCGTCCGTTACGGCAGGAAAAGGGGTACCGGGGTGACAGGGAAGCAGCCGTCCACCGAGGGCCCGGGGCCCGCCGCGTCCGGCCGGGCCCTGGACAGGCCGGCCGTCACGGATCCGCCGCAGGTCCGCCGTACACCCGCGCGCCGTCCGACGATGAAGGACATCGCCCAGCGCGCCGGGGTCTCGGAGAGCGCCGTGTCCTTCGCCCTCAACGACCGCCCCGGCGTCTCGGAGGTCACCCGCGCCCGGGTCCGCCGGGTCGCCGAACAGCTCGGCTGGCGCCCCAGCACCGCCGCCCGCGCGCTCTCCGGCGAGGGCTCGGCCACCGTGGGCCTGGTGCTGGCCCGGCCGGCGGCGTCCCTCGGGGTGGACTCGTTCTTCCTGCAACTCATCTCCGGCATCCAGGAGATCCTGTCAGACCGTCAACTCGGCCTGCTCTTCCAGGTGGTGGAGGACGTGTCCGCCGAGTGCGCGGTCTACCGCCGCTGGTGGGCCGAGCACCGGGTGGACGGGGTCCTGGTCGTCGACCCGAGGACCGACGACCCCCGGCCCGGGGTCCTGGACGAGCTGGGGCTGCCCGCCGTCGTCATCGGCGAACTGCCGGACGGCGACCCGCGCCCCTACCCGGCGCTCTCCCGGGTACGGGCCGACGACGCGGGCGCGATGGCCGCCATCGTGGGCCGGCTCCACGAGCTGGGACACCGCAGGATCGTCCATATCGCCGGGCTGCCCTCGCTCGCCCACACCGAGCGGCGCATCCGTTCGCTGCGCGCCGAGGCGGAGCGGTACGGCCTCACCGAGGTGCGCTCGCTGACCACCGACTACTCCGACACCCAGGGCGCGGCGGTGACCCGCCGGGTGCTGGAGGAGGACCGCCCGCCGACGGCCCTGATCTACGACAACGACGTGATGGCGGCGGCCGGCGCGGCGGTCACCGCCGGGCTCGGGCTCACGGTGCCCGGCGATGTCTCGGTCATCTCCTGGGAGGACTCGGCGCTGTGCCGGCTGGTCCGCCCATGGCTGACGGCGCTGTCCCGGGACTCGGTCGCGTTCGGCCGGATCGCCGCGCGCGAGCTGGCCGCGCTCCTCGACGGCGGCGCGGCCCGTGCCGTACAGGTACCGCTCCCCCGGCTGATCGAGCGCGAGAGCCTCGCCCCGGGCCACGGCTGAACGGTGGGGGCCCGGGGGGGGGCGCCCCCGGGGGGGGGGGGGGGGCGGGGGGGGGCCGGGGGGGGGGGGGGGCCGCCCCGGGGGGGGCGGGGGGGGGGCCGCCCCCCGGCCCCGCCCGCCC
>NZ_JBHZDA010000149.1:7130-9985 GCF_042755665.1 Streptomyces sp. NPDC059142 | reverse complement strand
GCCCCACCCCGTAGTCCCGTACGGCGACGGCGACGGCCCCGCCCGCCGCGCCGAGCCGTACGACGACGTCCCGGCCCTCGCCGTGCTCGACGGCGTTGACGACCAGATTGCGCAGCACCCGCTCCACGCGCCGGGCGTCCGCCTCGGCGACCACGGGCTGCTCGTCCCCGAGTACCCGGATGCGGCTGCCCTTGCGCTCGGCCAGCGGCTCGGCCCCGCCGATCACCCGGCGCACGACCTCACGCAGATCTATCGGCTCGGCCTCCAGCGCCGCGGCGCCCGCGTCGAAGCGGCTGATCTCCAGCAGATCCGCGAGCAGCGACTCGAAGCGGTCGAGCTGGTCGCCGAGGAGTTCGGCGGAGCGCGCCGTCACCGGATCGAAGTCGGCGCGCGCCTCATGGATGACGTCGGCGGCCATCCGTACGGTCGTCAGCGGGGTCCGCAGCTCGTGCGAGACGTCCGAGACGAAGCGCCGCTGCATCCGCGAGAGCTCCTCCAACTGCTGGATCTTGAGCTGGAGGTTCTGCGCCATCTTGTTGAAGGCTTCACCGAGCCGGGCGATGTCGTCCTCGCCGGTGACCTTCATACGTTCCTGTAGACGGCCGGTGGACAGCCGCTCCGCGATCCCCGCCGCCATCCGTACGGGCGTCACGACCTGCCGCACCACCAGCCAGGCGATCGCGCCCAGCAGGACGACCACGAAGAGCCCGGCCGTGGCGAGCGTGCCCTTGACCAGGTTGAGCGACTGCCCCTCCTGCGTCAGCGGGAAGAGGTAGTACAGCTCGTACGCGTTGCCGTCGGCGTCGTTCAGCCGCTTGCCGACGATCAGGCCCGGCTCCGGATCCCGGTCCTCGGTGGCCCGGGTGTAGCGGATCTCCGCATAGCGCTGGTACGCCCCGCTGCCCTGCGCCACCGACGTCCGCAGATCGACGGGAACGCTGGAGAAGTCGACCCCGCCGGAGACCCGCGGCGCCCGGCTGGTGGACGCCGCGTCCTGGCCGTCGGGGCTCAGCGCGACCACGTTGAACGCCCCGGGCCCGCCACTGGCGAGCTGCTCGACCAGATCGGACCGCCAGTTGACGGAGTTACGTCCCGACCGGCCGCTCGCCCCATCGCCGTCCCGGCCACCGAGCGCCGCCGAGGAGTCGGCCTTCTCCTTGGCCACGGTGAAACCGCCGGCCGCCTGGCTCTGCGCGGCCTTCTCCTTGGCTTCGAGCAGCCCGTTGCGCACCTGCCCGATGACCACGAACCCGAGCAGCAGCACCACACCCAGCGACATCAGCAGCGTCGCCGCGACGACCCGGAGCTGGATGTTGCGCCGCCACAGCCGCACGGCGGGCAGCAGCGGACGCCGCACCCACCGCACCAGCAGCCGCAGCACGGGACCGCCCGGCGAACCGTCCTGGAGGAGCCGGCCGCTCTGGAACAGCCGGCTCACCCCCGAGAAGGCACGCCCGGGCCCGGCAGCCCGCCCCGCACGGACTCCCGGCTCACCGGGCTTCGGAGCAGCACTGCCGCCGGACATGTCAGCTCGGCCCTGCCTTGTAACCGACACCACGGACGGTCACCACGATCTCCGGGCGCTCCGGGTCCTGCTCGACCTTGGAACGCAGCCGCTGCACATGCACATTGACCAGCCGGGTGTCCGCGGCGTGCCGGTAGCCCCACACCTGCTCAAGAAGCACCTCACGGGTGAACACCTGCCACGGCTTACGGGCCAGCGCGACCAGCAGATCGAACTCCAGCGGCGTCAGGGCGATCGACTGCCCGTCCCGCTTCACGGAGTGACCGGCCACATCGATGACCAGGTCACCTATGGTCAACTGCTCCGGAGCCGGCTCCTCCGACCTGCGCAGCCGCGCCCTGATCCGGGCCACCAGCTCCTTGGGCTTGAACGGCTTGACGATGTAGTCGTCGGCACCGGACTCCAGCCCCACCACCACATCGACCGTGTCGCTCTTGGCCGTGAGCATGACGATGGGCACCCCGGACTCGGCCCTGATCAGACGGCACACCTCGATGCCGTCCCGTCCGGGCAGCATGAGGTCCAGCAGCACCAGATCCGGCTTGGCCTCCCGGAAGGCCGCGAGTGCCTTGTCACCGTCCGCTACGAACGACGGCTCGAAACCTTCACCACGCAGCACAATCCCGAGCATCTCGGCCAGTGCGGTGTCGTCATCGACGACAAGGACGCGTCCCTTCATATCGACATCATCCCATTTTCATTTCCGTTGCGTAGACACGCGTGATCTGTCTCACTGACCGGCGGCGACGTGCGCCGATGGCCGTGTGTGACCGTCGCCGCCCGTCGACGTTGATGTCAAGCACTGATGTCAAACCCACTGCGGTGGATCCGAGCCCTGGCCGGCCGCCAGGCGTCTCCCACCCGCATCCCGCCTCCTGTCGCCCCACACCGTAGTGGAGCGGACGGCGCTCCCCGACGGCCCGACCGGACCGCCACCACCGCGAACACCTGCGGGAAGGCCGCCCGTTCAGCCCCTTCCCGCCCGGCGCGCCCCGGCACACAGCTCCGCCACACCGCCCCCGGTCACCGGGGAGACCACACCACGTTCGGTGACGATCGCCGTCACCAGTTCCGGCGGGGTCACATCGAAAGCGGGGTTGTACGCCTGCGTCCCCAGAGGCGCCACCGGCATCCCGCCTCCGGGCTCCACCCCCGCCACCGCAACCTGCGGCGCTGTGAACTCCGTCACCTCCAGACCCGGTCGTTGCTCCACCTCTATCGACGCCCCGTCGGGGGTGTCCAGGTCGATGGGACCGGGGGGGGGCCCCCCCGCCGAACGCCCCCAGGGGGTGTTAGGGGCGCCCGCGCCCGCGCAGACGCCCCCCCCAGT
>NZ_JBHZDA010000149.1:938-7120 GCF_042755665.1 Streptomyces sp. NPDC059142 | reverse complement strand
CTACCCCGCCCACCCCCCTCTCCCTGCGCTCCACCCCCCACAAAGCCCGCCCCGGCGGGGTGGACCCAGCAGTCTGGGGGGGGCGCCCCCCCCCCCCCCACGGCACATGGTGGTACTTGGCGAGCACCGCGAGCGGATAGCTCCCCACCTTGTTCGCCACCGAGCCGTCGGCGGCGATCCGGTCCGCCCCGATCAGGACGGCGTCCACCTCCCCCGCCGCGAAGAGCGAACCCGCCGCGTTGTCCGTCAGCAGCGTGTACGCCATCCCGCTGCGCGCCGCCTCGTACGCCGTCAACCGGGCACCCTGGAGCAGCGGACGGGTCTCGTCCACCCACAGGCGCCGCAACCGTCCGGCGCGGTGCGCCGCCTTGGCCACCGCGAACGCCGTACCCTCCCCGCCCGAGACGAGCGCCCCGGTGTTGCAGTGGGTCAGGATCCGGTGGCCGCCCGCGGACACCAGCTCATCGAGGAACGCGAGGCCGAACGCCGCCATATCCGCGCTGGCCTGGGCGTCTTCCCGGTGCAGCCGCTTCGCCTCGGTGAGCGCGGCAGCCGCCGCGCCCTTCGCGTCCGCCCCCTGCCCGGCCGCCGCCCGGTACGCGTCCCGGGCCCGGCGCACCCCGTACCCCAGGTTCACGGCGGTGGGCCGCGCCCCCGCCAACTGCTCCGCGGCGTCCTCGACGTCGTAGCCCCGCGCGGCGGCCAGCGCCACCCCGTAGGCACCCGCGATCCCCAGCAACGGCGCACCCCGGACCGCCAGCGTCCTGATCGCCACGACCAGCGCGGGCACATCCGTACAGACCAGCTCCGCCTCCTCGGCCGGAAGCCGCGTCTGGTCGAGGAGGACCAGTACGGGCCCTTCGGGCGGCTCGTCCCAGCGGAGTGAAGGGAGCATCGGCGGCTCCACGCCGACCGCAGTGTGTGCGTACTGATCAGCCATCCGCTCAGTCTGCCCGCTGCGGCACGGACAATGAAGGCGAGAACAGAGGCGATAAGGAGATACAGCCCCCGGTCCACCCCGGCGCGACGCGTGGCACGATGGCTGCCAGGCCCTGTTTCCCGGATCTCCGTGGACCCGGAACCCCAGGTACGGCACCATGCCGCCGCTCCACGGAGGTCCGGGAAACAGGACCCAGGTCGTGTCCGACGGATCTTCACAGGCCCGCGACGCCCCGCACCGCATCCCGCAGGGGCACCGGTGTCGTCCCTGTACCTCCGGTCCATCGACGACACCGGGCCGCGAAGCTCCACCGGACGCGACCTGGCCCGCCGCCCCGCTCCGCGGCCGGGCACCGTCGAAGCGCCGGCTCCCCGAGCCGGCCTCTCAACCAATCCACGAGGTGGACGACCGTGAACGACACTCCGGGCTGGGCCTCGCCCGGATCCGCCCCGTCCGACGGCCAGGACACCACGGTGCCCCGGCCCGCAGAGCCCGCCGACGACACGACCGGCTCCACCTCGAAGTGGTCCACGGCCCAGCCTCCCGCCGGGCAGTGGTCCCCGCCGAGCGCGCCCGGCACCGGCCCCACCGCGCCCGGACCCACGCGGGGCCCGGGCGGCCCGCCCCCGGGCGGAGGATCCGGCTGGGGCAGACCGCCGGCCGCCAAGCCGGGCGTCATCCCGCTCCGCCCGCTGGGCGTCGGCGAGATCCTCGACGGCGCCGTGTCGACCCTGCGCCGCCACTGGCGCACGGTGCTGAGCGTCAGCCTCGCGGTCTCCGCGATCTCCCAGATCGCCGACATCCTCCTGCGGCGCTATCTGCTGCCCGAGCCCGTCGTGCTCGACCCGAACACGCCGCCCTCCGAACTCTTCAGCCGGGCCACCGAGTCCGCGCAGTCGCAGCTCGTCGCGGACGCCCCTTCGCTCGCCATCCTGGTGATCTGCACGCTCTTCACCACCGCGATACTCACCGTGGTGATCAGCCGCTCCGTACTGGGCCGCCCCGTCACCCTCGCGGACGCCTGGGGCGAGGCCCGGCCCCGCCTCCTCAAGCTCCTCGGCTACACCCTGCTGCTGCCGCTGATGAGCGCCGCCGTACTGACCGTCGGCATGCTGCCCGGCCTGCTGATCGGCTCCACGGCCGGAATCGCGCTCTCCCTGCTCGGCGCGATGGCCGCCTTCGTCGCCGTCATCTGGCTGATGGTCCTCTTCAGCCTCACCTCCCCCGCGCTCATGCTGGAACGCCAGGGAGTCATCGCCTCGATGCGCCGCTCCGCCAAGCTCGTCTCGGGCGCCTGGTGGCGCACCTTCGGCATCCTGGCGCTCACCCTGGTGCTGTCCATGATGCTCTCGCTGCTCATCGCCATCCCGTTCGCGGCCATCGGCTCCGCCGTGGGCGGCGAGAGCCTGACCGGCTGGCCTTTCCTCATCGTCACCGGCATCGGCGCCGTGATCGCCTCCACGATCACCTACCCGATCTCCGCCGGGGTCACCGTCCTGCTCTACGTGGACCAGCGCATCCGGCGCGAGGCCCTCGACCTCGAACTCGCGCGCGCCGCGGGCGTACCGGGTTACGGCACCGAACAGCCGGGCCGCGACCCCTCCGGGAGTTGATGCGGTGTCCATCGTGGGGGGAACGACGACACGGCTGCTGATACGCGCGAGCGACGACCCGCCGCTGGACACCCCCCGCCTCCCCGCCCGGGAGGCGGCGGAGCGGGAACTGTCCAAGCCGATGTACCACGAGAACGATCCCAACCTCCTGGAACGCGCCCTCAGCCGCCTCGGGGAGTGGATCGGCCGGCTCTTCGATGCCGCGTCAGGCGCCGCCCCCGGCGGCCCACTCGGACTCACCGTGGTCGTCCTGATCGTCGTGGCACTCTGCGCCGCCCTGTGGTGGCGGCTGGGCACTCCCGGCCGCCGGCCGACCACCACGGGCACCCTCTTCGACGACGGCCCCCGCAGCGCCGCACAGCACCGCACCACGGCGGAGGCGCACGCCGCGGCCCACCGCTGGACGGAAGCGGTCCAGGAACGGATGCGCGCCATCGTCCGCTCCCTGGAGGAACGGGCCCTGCTCGACCCCCGTCCCGGCCGCACCGCCGACGAAGCGGCCGCAGAGGCGGGGCGCACGCTCCCCGGGCACGCCGACCGACTGCGCACGGCTGCCCGGGAGTTCGACGACGTCACGTACGGCGGCCGCACCGCCGACGAGCCGACATATCTGCGGCTGCGTGAACTCGACACGGACCTCGAACGAGCGAAGCCGCACCTGAGCACCGTGGCCGGAGGAACCGCCCAGTGACCTCCCCCGTCAGTCCCACCTCGCTCGCCCCGACCGCCCGTCAGGTCTGGACCCGCGGCCGGGGAATCCTCCTCGCCCTTCTCGTTCTTCTGGCCGCCGGAATCGCCCTGGCGGCCCTGCGCTCCGGGGAGCAGTACGGCCGTCTCGACCCGCGCTCCACCGACCGGTTCGGCAGCCGTGCGGCCGCCGAACTGCTCAGGGACCAGGGCGTCTCCGTCACCGTCCGCACCACACTCCGCGAGGCCACCGACGAGGTCGGGCCCGACACCACCCTGCTGGTCACCAACCCAGACCTGCTGACACCCACGCAGCAACACACCCTGCGCGCCCGCACCGCCCCCGCGGACGGTCGCACCGTCCTCCTCGGCGCGGGCCCGGCGTCCCTCGACACCCTGGCGCCCGGCGTCCGTGCACACACCCCCGCACCGGTCTCGGCCCACATCCCCCGGTGCTCGCTGCCCGCGGCCCTCCGCGCGGGCAGCGTCGACATCGGCGGCGCTCGGTACGCGACGGAACGGTCCGACGCGGACTCCTGCTACCCGAGCGACGGCGCACCGACCCTCGTCAGGATCCCGGAGGCACCGACCGGTTCCGCCGACACGCCGGACACCGCCACCGCATCCGGAGACACGGTCCTGCTCGGCTCCGCCGACATCCTGTACAACGACCGCCTCGACCGGCAGGGCAACGCCTCGCTGGCCCTTCAACTCCTCGGCTCCCGGCCTCATCTCGTCTGGTACCTCCCTTCCCTCAGTGACGACTCCGCCTCCGGTGCCGAGGACACCTCCGGCAGTACATTCCTCGAACTCATTCCTTCCGGCTGGCTCTGGGGCACCTTCCAGCTCTTCCTGGCCGCCCTACTCGCCGCCGTGTGGCGCGCCCGCCGGCTGGGCCCGCTCGTGACCGAACGGCTCCCCGTCGCCATCCGCGCCTCGGAGTCCACCGAGGGACGCGCCGGCCTCTACCGCAAGGCGAACGCACGGGACCACGCCGCCTCGGCCCTGCGCACAGCCACCCGTGACCGCCTCGCCCCACTGCTCGGCGTGCCTCCCACCGAGGCGCACAGTGCCGATTCGCTGACCCCCGCGGTCTCCGCCCGCCTCCCGGACACGGACCACGACCCGGCCGCTCTTCTCTTCGGCCCGGCGCCGACCGGCGACGCCGCCCTCATCCGCCTGGCGGACCAACTCGACGCCCTCGAAAGAGAGGTACGCACCTCATGAGTGCCCCGACCGCACCGAACGCCGGAACCCCGGACCCCGCCGGGAACACGGACAGCGCCCGCGCCGCCCTGGAATCCCTGCGCGCCGAGATAGCGAAGGCGGTGGTCGGCCAGGACCCCGCCGTCACCGGGCTCGTCGTTGCCCTCCTCTGTCGCGGCCACGTCCTCCTCGAAGGAGTCCCCGGGGTCGCCAAGACCCTGCTCGTACGCGCGCTTGCCGCCTCCCTCGAACTCGACACGAAACGCGTTCAGTTCACCCCGGACCTGATGCCGAGCGACATCACCGGATCACTCGTCTACGACTCCCGCACCTCGGAGTTCTCCTTCCAGCCCGGCCCCGTCTTCACCCATCTGCTGCTGGCGGACGAGATCAACCGCACCCCGCCCAAGACCCAGTCGTCCCTCCTGGAAGCCATGGAGGAACGCCAGGTCACGGTCGACGGCGTCGCACGTCCCCTGCCGGATCCGTTCCTGGTCGCGGCAACCCAGAACCCGGTGGAGTACGAGGGGACCTATCCCCTCCCCGAGGCCCAGCTCGACCGCTTCCTGCTCAAACTGACGGTGCCGCTGCCGTCCCGTGACGACGAGATCAATGTGCTGACCCGTCACGCGGAAGGGTTCGACCCGCGCGATCTCCGGGCCGCGGGGGTGCGGCCCGTCGCCGGGCCTGCCGACCTGCAAGCGGCGCGCGACGCGGTCGCCAAGACGGCTGTCTCACCCGAGATCGCGGGCTATGTCGTCGATATCTGCCGTACCACGCGTGAATCCCCCTCGCTGTCCCTCGGCGTCTCCCCACGAGGAGCCACCGCACTGCTCTCCACGGCCCGTGCCTGGGCCTGGCTGACCGGCCGCGACTACGTCATCCCCGACGACGTGAAAGCCCTGGCCCTTCCCACCCTGCGTCATCGCGTCCAGCTCCGGCCCGAAGCAGAGATGGAGGGAGTCACTGCCGACTCCGTCATTACCGCGATCCTCGCCCATGTCCCCGTACCCCGATGAGGCGATGAAACCGTGGCCCTCACCGGACGGAGCGCTCTCCTCGCGGCTCTCGGCTCGCTCCCCGTCGGAGTCTTCGCCCCCAGTTGGGCGGGGATCCTCGCCGTCAATGCGCCGCTCTCACTCGCCATTCTGTGCGACTACGCCTTGGCGACACCAGTGCGAACGCTCCAATTCACCCGAAACGGTGATACCTCAGTTCGGCTCGGCGAGAGCGCGGCAGTCCACCTGACCGTCACCAACACTTCGGGCCGCCGGCTGCGCGCCCAGCTCCGCGACGCCTGGCCGCCGAGCAGTTGGCTGAGCGGGACCGACCGGTCGAGTTCGCGGCACGCGGTGACCGTCCCTCCGGGCGAGCGGCGCCGGCTGACCACCATGCTCCGCCCCACCCGCCGCGGCGACCGGCATGCGGAGCGGGTGACCGTGCGCTCGTTCGGCCCGCTGGGACTGGCCGCCCGCCAGGGCAGCCACGACGTTCCCTGGACCGTGCGGGTGCTTCCGCCGTTCACGAGCCGTAAGCACCTGCCGTCCCGACTCGCCCGTCTACGGGAACTCGACGGCCGCACCAGCGTGCTGACCCGAGGCGAGGGCACCGAGTTCGACAGCCTCAGGGAGTACGTCACCGGCGACGACACCCGGTCCAGGGGGGGGGGGGGGGGAGGGCGCGCGCGCGGCCGCCGCAGTCGCAACCGCCAGCCGGCGCCAGAGGGCGCGCCGCGC
>NZ_JBHZDA010000149.1:0-928 GCF_042755665.1 Streptomyces sp. NPDC059142 | reverse complement strand
GGGCGTCAGAGTGAGGCCCACCCACACGCGTCCCCCCCCCCCCCCCACCCCCCGCGCCCCGGGGGGGCGCCCCCCCCCCCCCCCCCCCCCACCGTCACCGTACGGAACTGGCGCCCCGAGCGGGACCGGCGCCTCCTCATCGTCCTGGACACCGGGCGCACGTCGGCGGGGCGGGTGGGTGACATCCCGCGTCTGGACGCCGCGATGGACGCCACCCTCCTGTTGACGGCCCTCGCCTCGCGGGCCGGGGACCGGGTCGATCTCCTCGCGTACGACCGGCGCACACGCGCCCAGGTTCAGGGACGCGCGGCAGGCGATGTCCTGCCTGCCATGGTCAACGCATTGGCGCCGCTGGAACCGGAGCTGGTGGAGACGGATGCGCGCGGCCTCAGCGCGGCGACGCTGAAGAGCGCCCCGCGCCGATCGCTCGTCGTGTTGCTCACCAGCCTCGACACGGCGCCCGTGGAGGAGGGTCTTCTCCCCGTTCTCCCGCAGCTCACGCGACGCCACACCGTCATCGTGGCCTCGGTCGCCGATCCTCATGTCGAGGAGATGAGCAGGGCTCGGGGCACAGTGGACGCGGTGTACGAAGCCGCCGCCGGCGCCCAGGCGCAGGCCCAGCGACGACGTACGGCAGAACTTCTACAGAGCAGGGGCGTCACGGTCGTGGACGCCACCCCGGAGAAGCTCGCGCCGGCTCTGGCGGACGCGTACCTCGCACTTAAATCAGCGGGACGTCTCTAGGAGCGGCGAGGAACGTGGCGTGACGTGGACGAGGAGGGAAAGCACCCCGCCTCGTCCACAAGGGAAGACCGCCCCGGAAGGAAAATGGTCCGGAACGCAGAAATGCCCCGCACCAGAAGGTGCGGGGCATTCCCACAATAATTGTTCGGCGGCGTCCTACTCTCCCACAGGGTCCCCCCTGCAG
>NZ_JBHZDA010000148.1:4510-9992 GCF_042755665.1 Streptomyces sp. NPDC059142 | reverse complement strand
CCGGGGGCCCCGGCCCGCCCCCCCGGGGGCGGGCCCGCGCGGGTGTACGGGCGGGGGCGACCGCCGGGTGGAGCGGCGCTTCCCCGCTACGGAGAGGGCTTCGCCCCTGGGACGGGCCGCTCGGGAACGGTCTCCAGGAAGGGTGTCAGCAGACCCGGGACCGCCGCGTCCGCGAAGGCCAGCGCCTCGCTCCGCGCCGCGTCGTGGACGTGGTAAGCGCCCTCTCCCGCGGCCGTCGTCGCCGTGAGGGTGACCAGACCGGCCCGGCGCTGGAAGAGGGACTGCCGCACCGTCCAGCCGATCACCCCGGTCCGCTGGAGCGCGACTGTCGAGCGGCGGACCGTGCCCGAGCGGGCCACCAGATAGCCGCCGCTCAGACCGTGGCCCAGATTCCGGTAGGCGTCCAGGGCGAGCAGCACCGCCGCCGGGAGCAGCACCACCGCGCAGGCCGCCGCCACCGGCAGGAGGACGTCCGTCACCAGCAGCCCGAGGACGGCGAGCAGCGCCACCGGCAGCAGCGCGCCGGCCAGGGACCAGCGCAGTCTGCGCCCCCGCGCGGCCCGCGGGTGCCGGATCAGCGGGGCCGGGTCGGTCGGGGAGACCGTCTCCCGCAGGACCCGCGCGGCCACCGCGTGGGCCGTCGCACGGGGCGCGGCGGGCAGCAGCGCCTTGTTGTCGGCGTGCTCGTCGTCCTCGTCCTGGGTGAGGCCGGTGGCGACCGCGTCCACCCGCGCGGCGCCCGCCAGCCGGACGCCCAGCGGCTCGACCAGTTCGACGCCGCGCAGCCGTCGCTCCTCGATGGAGACGGAGCGGGAGGTGAGCAGGCCGCGGCGGACCCGGAGGGTGCCGCCGGGCTCGCGCTCCAGCCGGTAGTTCCACCACATCTCGATCCACAGGCCGAGCGCGCCGACGATGCCCGCGAGCGCGGCGGCGGCCACCAGGATCAGGACCGTCCAGACGAGCGGGGTCTGCTCGAAGCGGTCCCGTATCCAGTCGATGACCTGGGTCTGCGCGCCGAACCACTCGCTGATCTGGAGCAGTCCGCCGGCCGCCGCGCCGCCGAGGACCGGGGCGACGAACGAGAGCGGCGCGTACCGCAGCCAGCGGCGGTCGAGGACGGCGAGCACGCCCTCGGGGTGGGTGCCCGCTCCGTCCGGGGCGCGGTCGAGCAGTTCGGTACGGAGCCGTTCGCCCTCGGCCCGGGTGACCGGGTCGAGTTCCAGCGTGGACTCGCCGCCGGAGTGCTCGCCGGTGCCGATACGGACCTTCACGAGGCCGAGGATCCGCAGCAGCGGATGTGCGGTCAGATCGACGCTGCGGATCCGGTCCCTGGCCAGCGAGCGGCGTTTGACCAGGAACAGGCCCGTGTGGAGTTCGGCGCGCTCGGGTCCTGTCCGGTAGCGGGTGCGGCGCCAGCGGACGTACTCCCCGCCCGTGCCGGCGAGGACCAGCAGCGTGGCCCCGGCGACCACCCAGGCCACCGACTCCGCCAGCGGCATCCGGCCGGCCATGCCGACGGCGGTGGGCAGCCCCGCGCCGAGGACGACCCCGGCCAGGACGAGGGCGGTGACCAGCAGGGGTGCGCGGGTCCAGCCGCCGCCACTCCGCCTCGCCGCGCGCCTCCTCCGCCGGGCCGGTGGCGGCCGGGGCGACGCCCGGGACCACGTCGTCCACCGCCGGGACCGCGGGGTCCGCGGGGTCCGCGGGGTCCGCGGGGTCCGCGGGGTCCGCGGGGTCCGCGGGGTCCGCGGGGTCCGCGGGGTCCGCGGGGTCCGCGAGGTCGGCCTCCCCGGCCGGTTCCGGCGGGCCGCTCATGTCGCGTCCCCCGGCGTGGCCCCGGTGATGTGGGTCAGCCGTTCGGCGAGGTCCGCGGCCACTTCGTGGTCGAGGCCCCGCAGGTGCACCGCGCCCTTGGAGGAGGCGGTCGTGACGATGACGGTGGAGAGCCTGAAGAGCTGCTCCAGCGGGCCGCGCACGGTGTCCACGGTCTGGATCCGGGACATCGGCGCGATCCGCCACTCCTGCCGGAAGAAACCGGTCCGGACGTAGACGGCCTCGCCCGTGACCTCCCAGCGGTGCACGCGGAACCACCACACGGGTATCAGCGCCGTACAGACGAGACCGAGCACCGCGAGGACGGCCGCCGTACCGAGCAGCCATCCCCGCGCGGGCGCGATGAACACGCCGAGCACCACCAGCACGGCCACCGGAACCAGCGCTGCCAGCAGGCACTGCGCGCGCCACCAGCCGACGGCACGCTCGTCCAGCGTGTTGTTCGGCGGTCGCAGTCTTCGCACCCCCTCCCCCATCGGCTCAGCGGCCCCGCAGCGAGCGGTAGGTGGCGACCAGCGCCGCCGTCGAGCCGTCGAACCCGTCGCCCTCGGCCTCGCCGGTGAGCACGGGCTCGATCTCCTTGGCGAGGACCTTGCCCAGTTCGACGCCCCACTGGTCGAAGGAGTCGATGTTCCACACGGCGCCCTGGACGAACACCTTGTGCTCGTACAGCGCGATCAACTGGCCCAGTACGGACGGGGTCAGCGTCTCCGCGAGGATGGTCGTGGTCGGGTGGTCGCCCCGGAACGTCTTGTGCGGCACCAGCTCCTCGGCCACCCCCTCCGCGCGTACCTCGTCGGGCGTCTTGCCGAAGGCGAGCGCCTGGGTCTGGGCGAAGAAGTTCGCCATCAGCAGGTCGTGCTGCGCGACCAGACCGGGCAGCAGATCGTCCACCGGCCGGGCGAAGCCGATGAAGTCCGCCGGGATGACCTTCGTCCCCTGGTGGATGAGCTGGTAGTACGCGTGCTGCCCGTTGGTGCCCGGGGTGCCCCAGACGACCGGACCGGTCTGCCACTCCACCGGCCGGCCGTCCCGGTCCACGGACTTGCCGTTCGACTCCATGTCGAGCTGCTGGAGGTAGGCCGTGAACTTGGACAGGTAGTGGCTGTACGGCAGGACCGCGTGCGACTGGGCGTCGAAGAACGCCCCGTACCAGACGCCCAGGAGTCCGAGCAGCAGCGGCGCGTTCTCCTCGGGGGGCGCGGTGCGGAAGTGCTCGTCGACGAGGTGGAAGCCGTCGAGCATCTCGCGGAACCGGCGGGGGCCGATCGCGATCATCAGCGAGAGTCCGATGGCCGAGTCGTACGAGTAGCGTCCGCCGACCCAGTCCCAGAACTCGAACATGTTCGCCGTGTCGATACCGAAGTCGGCGACCTTCTCGGCGTTGGTCGACAGCGCCACGAAGTGCTTGGCGACCGCCTCGGGGCCGACGCGCAACCCGGTCAGCAGCCAGTTCCGGGCCGAGGTGGCGTTGGTGATGGTCTCGATGGTGGTGAAGGTCTTGGACGCGACGATGAAGAGCGTCTGGGCCGGGTCCAGGTCCCGTACCGCCTCGTGCAGGTCGGCGCCGTCCACGTTGGAGACGAAACGGACCGTCAGGTCGCGGTCGGTGAAGGAGCGCAGCGTCTCGTACGCCATGGCGGGGCCGAGGTCGGAGCCGCCGATGCCGATGTTGACGATGTTCCTGATGGGCAGGCCCGTGTGGCCCGTCCACTCGCCGATCCTGACCTGGTCGGCGAAGGTGGCCATACGGTCGAGCACCGCGTGCACCGCCGGGACGACGTTCTCCCCGTCGACCTCGACCACGGCGTCGCGCGGGGCGCGGAGCGCGGTGTGCAGGACGGCGCGGTCCTCGGTGGTGTTGATCTTCTCGCCGCGGAACATCGCGTCCCGCAGCTCCGCGACCCCGGTGGCCGAGGCCAGCTCGCGCAGGAGCGCCAGCGTCTCGTCCGTCACCAGGTGCTTGGAGTAGTCCAGATACAGGTCCCCCACCCGGAGGGTGTAGCCGGTGCCGCGCGCCGGGTCGGCGGCGAACAGCTCCCGCAGAGTGGTGCCCGCCAACTGTTCCCGGTGCTTGCCCAGAGCGCTCCACTCGGGCGTCCGGTTGAGCCTGGTACGGCTTTCCGCGTTCATCTCGGACATCAGCCCACTTCTTCTCGTGCCTGTGTGCCGGCGTGGCTATACGCCTGCGAGTCTGTCTGTCCCCACTGTCCGTCCCAACTTAATTGATCAGAGTGCCGAGCGAGGCGACAGCCAGTGCGAAGAGCCCGGCGGCGAGCAGGGCGGGGGTGTTCAGCCCCCAGCCGGCCGCCGCGGCCCCGGCCAGCAGCGCGCCGAGCGGCGCCCCGGCGAGCGCGAGGGTACGGAAGGCGGAGCTGACCCGGCCGAGCATCTCCCGGGGGCTGCGCTCCTGCATCAGGGTGGTCTGGCTGACGTTCCACACCATGTTCATCGCCCCGAACATCCCGAGGCAGAGCGCCGGCGCCCAGATCTCCCGTATCGAGCCCAGCGCGACCAGACAGCCGATCTGCACGCATCCGGCGAGGAACATGGCCCGGACGCGCCCGATCCGCTCGGCGACCCGCCCGGCCAGCAGACCGCCGGCCACGCTCCCCGCGCCGAAGGCCGTGAGCGTCAGCGCGTACGCCCGGTCGCCGCCCCCCAGCCAGCCCGTGACATGCAGCACCAGCGTCGCGATCAGCCCGCCCATCGCGATGTTGCAGAGCGTCGTGGCCAGGCACAGTCCGCGCAGCGTCCGGTCCCCCGCCAGGAAGCGGATGCCCCCGGCGATCTCCGTGCGCAGGGTGGAGCCGGCCGCGCGGGGCGGACGCTCCGGCGCCGCGATCCGGAGGGAGGCGATGAGCAGGGCCGCCACCCCGTACGTGACCGCGTTGGCCGCGTGCGGCGCGGCGGCGCCCGCGAGCAGCAGCAGCGGGACCAGCGGGGCGGCGAGGAACGCGCCCGCGATCTGCTGCCCGGTCATCAGCCGGGCGTTGGCCGTGGCGAGGGCGGGCCGCGCCACCACGGAGGGCAGCAGGGCGGAGGCCGCGTTGTCGAAGAGCGTCTGGAACGTCGTGAGCAGGAAGGCGAGCGCCAGGAGCAGCGCGATCGACGCGTGTCCGAGGGCGACGGCCACCGCGAAGGCCGCCATCAGCACGGCCCTGACCAGGTCGACGCCCCACATCGCCCGCCGCTGGTCGACCCGGTCCGCGAGCGCCCCGCCGACCAGCCCGAACAGCAGCCACGGCAGATAGCCGCAGGCCGTCACCGAGGCGATCAGCAGCGGATCGTCGGTGAGCGAGGCGGCGAGCAGCGGCAGGGCCGCCGTCCGCAGCGCGTCACCGAACCGCGAGACGACCGCGGCCGACCACAGCCGCCCGAACCCCCCGCGCCAGGCGGGCGCCCGTACCTCCACCGTGTCGACAGCCGTCATCGCTCCCCCTCCCGGTCGACTGGAACAGACCGTACGGGGTGCCACTGACAATGGCCGCCGGCCCGCGTGTGGAGCCGCGTCGGCGGTGAAAGGCGGGGCGCGGGAAAAACGGTTCGGGGGGGGGGGGGGGGCCGCGGAGGAGGGGGGGCTGAGCGCCGCGCAGGGGGAGTAGATGCGGGCGGGGATTAAGTTGGAGGCGGAGAGCGGGGGTGTGGC
>NZ_JBHZDA010000148.1:0-4500 GCF_042755665.1 Streptomyces sp. NPDC059142 | reverse complement strand
GCGGGCGGGGGGGGGTGGCGCGGGGGGGGGGGTGGGGGGGGGGGGGGTCAACACCGGGCCGGCCCCCCCCGCGCCCCGCGCCCCCCCCGGAAAGGCGCGGTACCGGAAGGGGTACCCGCGGTTCTAGAGTTCGCCGCGCAGTTTGGCGAGGGCTTCGGCGAGAATCGCCTCGCCGTCCGCGTCGCTGCGCCGCTCCCGCACATAAGCGAGATGGGTCTTGTACGGCTCGGTACGCGGCGGGTCCGGCGGATTGTCCCGGTCCTGACCGGCCGGGAATCCGCAGCGCGGGCAGTCCCACGTCTCCGGAACCTGTGCGTCACTGGCGAAGCTCGGCACCGTCTCGTGCCCGTTCGAGCACCAGAAGGAGATGCGCAGGCGGGGCGCGGACTCGCCGCGCTCGGCCTCACCCATCGGCCCCGCTCCGACCCGGCTTCCCCGGATCGCGTTGCCACTTGCCACGGTCGTAACTCCCTGCGTGATGGTGCCGCAAAGCATCGGTAGGCAGCTCCGCTGCCGGGCGCCCCAGTCTACGTAAGGCCCAACGCGCGTCCAGTGAAGGGAGTTACCCTCCTGGAGCCGGTCGCGCGACCCATGATAGGCCGCGCCCTCGGCGCCGTACCGCAGCCGTACCCGGCGCAGCCTCTAGCTGTCCAGCTTGAGGACGAGACCGAGCACGACGATGCACGCGAACCAGAGCAGCCCGACCACGACGGTGATGCGGTCGAGGTTGCGCTCGGCGACCGAGGAGCCGCCGACGGAGGACTGCATTCCGCCACCGAACATGTCGGAGAGTCCGCCGCCCTTTCCCTTGTGCATCAGCACCAGCAGCATCAGCAGCAGGCTGAAGACGATGAGGGCGATCGAGAACCCCATAACCACGGCTGGACCAACTTCCTCGGACTGATCGACCTGACGCGATCGATCTGATCGACCGGATCAACCGGATCGAACTGACAGGATCAACAGGACTGATTATCGGCAGAACGCATAAAGCATAAAGAACGGCGGGGGCCGGGTGACATCTTCCGCAATACCGCACCGGAAATGCCCTCTCGACCCCCGCCAGGGTACGACGGATCCGCGCCGCCGCATACTTACTGGTCGCGGAACCTGACGATCTTGACGAACTCGTCGGCGTCCAGCGCCGCGCCGCCCACCAGAGCGCCGTCCACATCGGGCTGCGCCATGATCGCGGCGACATTCCCGGACTTCACCGAGCCGCCGTACTGGATCCGGACCCCGTCGGCCAGCTCCTGCGAGTACAGCTCGGCCAGCCGGGCGCGGATCGCCCCGCAGACCTCCTGCGCGTCCTCGGGGGTGGCGACCTCGCCCGTACCGATGGCCCACACCGGCTCGTACGCGATCACCACGGACTCGGCCTGCTCGGCCGGGACGCCGTCGAGGCCGCCGTCGAGCTGCGCGAGCGTGTAGGAGACCTGGTCACCGGCCTTGCGGATGTCCAGGCCCTCGCCGACGCAGAGGATCGGGGTCAGACCGTGCTTGTACGCGGCCTTCACCTTGGCGTTGCAGACCTCGTCGCTCTCGGCGTGGTACTGCCGGCGCTCGGAGTGGCCCACGGCCACGTAGGAGCACTTGAGCTTGGCCAGCATGGGGCCCGAGATCTCGCCGGTGTACGCACCGGAGTCGTGCGCCGAGATGTCCTGGGCGCCGTACTTGATCTTGAGCTTGTCGCCGTCGACCAGCGTCTGCACGGAGCGCAGGTCGGTGAAGGGCGCCAGGACGGCGACCTCGACGGCGTCGTAGTCCTTGTCGCTCAGCGCGAAGGCGAGCTTCTGGACGTGGGCGATGGCCTCAAGGTGGTTGAGGTTCATCTTCCAGTTGCCCGCCATCAGCGGGGTACGGCCGGTCTTCTCAGTCGAAGCGGTCATGAAGTGTTCAGTCCTCCAGTGCGGCGAGGCCGGGAAGCGTCTTGCCCTCGAGGTATTCGAGGCTGGCGCCGCCACCGGTCGAGATGTGGCCGAATGCCTTCTCGTCGAAGCCCAGGATCCGCACGGCGGCGGCGGAGTCGCCACCACCGACGACGGAGAAGCCCGGGGAGTCGACGAGCGCCTGGGCGACGGCCTTGGTGCCCTCGGCGTAGTCGGGGTGCTCGAAGACGCCCATGGGACCGTTCCAGAAGACGGTCCGCGCGTCGGCGAGCTTCGAGGCGTAGAGACGGCCGGTCTCGGGGCCGATGTCCAGGCCCATCTGTCCGGCCGGCATGGCGTCCGCGGCCACCGTGGCGGGGTGCGCGGGCGCCTTGGTCTTCAGGTCCGGGAACTCCGGGGCGACCAGGATGTCGACGGGGAGCACGAACTCCACGCCGCGCTCCTCGGCCCGCTTGAGGTAGCCCTGGACGGCCGGGATCTGGTCCTCCTGGAGCAGCGAGGTGCCGATCTCGTGGCCCTGCGCCTTCAGGAAGGTGTAGACCATGCCGCCGCCGATGAGGATGCGGTCGGCCTTCTCCAGCAGGTGGTCGATGACGCCGAGCTTGTCGGAGACCTTGGCGCCGCCGAGGACGACGGCGTACGGCCGCTCCACGTCGTCGGTGAGCCGCTTCAGGACGCCGACCTCGGTGGCGATGAGCCCGCCCGCGGCGTGCGGCAGCCGGGCCGGGAGGTCGTAGACGGAGGCGTGCTTGCGGTGCACGGCGCCGAAGCCGTCGCCCACGTACAGGTCGGCGAGCGAGGCGAGCTGGTCGGCGAAGGCGCCGCGCTCGGCGTCGTCCTTCGCGGTCTCGCCCGGGTTGAAGCGGAGGTTCTCCAGAACGGCGACCCGGCCGTCGGTGAGCGCGTCCACGGTCGACCGGGCCGAGTCGCCGACCGTGTCGGTCGCGAAGGCCACGTCGGTGCCGAGAAGCTCGCCGAGGCGCGCGGCGGCGGGGGCGAGCGAGAAGGCGGGGTCCGGGGCGCCCTTGGGGCGGCCCAGGTGCGAGGCGACGACGACCCGGGCGCCGGCCTCGGCGAGCCGGGCGACCGTGGGCTGTACGGCGCGGATGCGGCCGTCGTCGGTGATGGTGGTGCCGTCGAGCGGCACGTTCAGGTCGGCACGGACGAATACGCGCCGGCCGGCGACCCCCGCTGCGAGGAGTTCGTCGATCGTCTTCACTGCTGCTGGGCTCCTTGGGATCTCTGGACAGACAGACCAACAGGGCTCGAACAGCGCTTCCTGTGCGCCGACCGAGCCCTGTCACTCATATCGAGGTGCCTGCGCCTGCCGGCGCCGAACTCACGGGCCCTGGGATCAGAGCCGGCCGCCGACGAAGACGGTCAGGTCGACCAGACGGTTGGAGTAGCCCCACTCGTTGTCGTACCAGCCGATGATCTTCACGCTCTTGCCCTGGACCATGGTCAGGGAGGAATCGAACGTGCAGGAGGCCGGCCAGTTGACGATGTCCGAGGAGACGATCGGGTCCTCGGTGTAGTCCAGGTAGCCCTTCAGCTCGCCCTGGGAAGCCTTCTGGAACGCGGCGTTGACCTCTTCCTTGGTCACCACGCGCTCCGTCTCGACGACCAGGTCGGTGACGGACCCCGTCGGGACGGGGACCCGCATCGCCATGCCGTTGAGCTTGCCGGCCAGCTCCGGGATGACCAGCCCGAGCGCCTTGGCCGCGCCGGTGCTCGCCGGAATGATGTTCTCGGCGGCGGCACGGGCCCGGCGCAGGTCCTTGTGCGGGAAGTCCTGGAGACGCTGGTCGCTGGTGTAGGCGTGGACCGTGGTCATCAGACCCGAGACGACGCCGAAGTTCTCCAGCAGGACCTTGGCCATCGGCGCCACACAGTTGGTGGTGCAGGAGGCGTTGGAGATGATGTGGTGGTTGGCCGCGTCGTACTTGTCCTCGTTGACACCGAGCACGATCGTGATGTCCTCGTCGGAGGCCGGAGCCGAGATGAGGACCTTCTTGGCGCCACCCGCGATGTGCTTCTCGGCGTCGGCCTTCTTGGTGAAGATGCCGGTCGACTCGATGACGATGTCGACGCCCAGCTCACCCCAGGGGATGTCGGCCGGGTTGCGCTCGGAGAGCACCTTGATGGTGTGACCGTCGACGGTGATCGTGTCGGCGGTGTGGGTCACCTCGGCCTTGAGCCGGCCCAGGATGGTGTCGTACTTCAGCAGATGCGCGGTGGTCGCGGTGTCACCCAGGTCGTTGACAGCCACGATCTCGATGTCTGCACCCTGCTCCAGCAGCGCGCGGAAGTAGTTACGACCGATGCGGCCAAAGCCGTTGATGCCTACGCGGATCGTCACGAACCGATCTCCTCGTTGGTACGCCGGGTTTCGACGCCGGCGAGTTGTATGGGATGTCCCCGACCGCTTATGACCCTACCTCTCCACGGCCTGGCTGGTGACATCGAGTGCCCAGGGAAACCGGCGGCGTCCGGCGGCGGGGCCGCCGGCGGCCCCGGGCGGGGGGGCGCGCGCGGGCCGCGGCCGGGCGGGCCCGCCCCCGCCGCCCCCCCCCCCCGGGCGGGGGCGCGGGCGCGCGCCCCCGCCCCCCCC
>NZ_JBHZDA010000147.1:0-10012 GCF_042755665.1 Streptomyces sp. NPDC059142 | reverse complement strand
CTCAGCCGAAGGCCGCCCGCATGTACCGCAGTTACCAGTCCGAGTGATCAAGTACGACGAGCCGTTCGGACCTCGAGGTTAAAGATCAAGTTAGGGCTCGCGGGCCAGGGCGTGCCGGGGCGTGTCCGAAAGGCCCGGCCCGGTCACAGCAGCGTGAGCTGGGTCGACCCCGGGTCGGCCGGGGCGGGCTCCGGTGCGGGGCGGATGCGGCGCGCGGCGCCCCGGCCCGCCGGGCCGATGCCGAACTCGTCGGCCAGTTCGTGGACCTGACGGGTGATCCGCCGCTGGTACCACTTCGGGGCGTACGCGCCCTCCGCGTACAGCCGTTCGTACCGGGCCACCAGATACGGGTGGTGCTCCCCCAGCCACGCCATGAACCACTCGCGCGCCCCCGGCCGCAGGTGCAGCACCAGCGGGGTCACCGAGGCCGCCCCGGCCGCCGCGATCGCCCGCACCGTCTCCCTGAGCTGTTCGGGGCGGTCGCCGAGGAAGGGGATGACCGGGGCCATCAGCACCCCGCAGTCGATGCCCTGGCCGGTCAGGGCCCGTACGACGTCGAGGCGGCGTTCGGGGGAGGGCGTGCCGGGCTCGACCGTGCGCCACAGCTCCTGGTCGGTGAAGCCGACCGAGACGGAGATCCCCACGTCGGTGACGGCGGCGGCCTCCCGGAGCAGATCGAGGTCGCGGAGGATCAGGGTGCCCTTGGTGAGGATGGAGAACGGGTTCGCGCGGTCGCGCAACGCCGCGATGATGCCCGGCATCAGCCGGTAGCGCCCCTCCGCCCGCTGGTAGCAGTCGACGTTGGTCCCCATCGCGATGTGCGCCCCCTGCCAGCGGCGGGAGGCGAGCTGGCGGCGTACCAGCTCCGGCGCGTTGACCTTGACGACGATCTGTGAGTCGAACCCCAGTCCGGTGTCCAGATCCAGATAGCTGTGGGTCTTGCGGGCGAAGCAGTAGACGCAGGCGTGGGTGCAGCCCCGGTAGGGGTTCACGGTCCATTCGAACGGCATACGGGACGCGCCCGGCACCCGGTTCACGATCGAACGCGCGCGGATCTCATGGAAGGTGATGCCCCGGAACTCGGGGGTGTCGAACGTGCGGGTGGTCACCGCGTCCGTGCCGAAGAGCGCGATCTCCCCGTACGGCGGCCCCGGTGCCCCGGAGGGCCCGGGCGTTCCGGTCCCCGGGGTGTCGGGTGGGCTTTCGGCCAGATTGTCCCAGCGCATGGGTGCCTCCTCGGTAGCACTGGCGCCAGAATAGAACACTTGTTCCCTTGATCGCTTCCGACCCGGATTTGGGCGGGCGTGCCGGGGGGTGGTTGGGTGGCCGCACCCCACTTAAGAACCGAGTGCTGGAGGAAGAGCCATGGCGCAGGTCGAGGCCACGACGGAGCGAATCATCGCGGCGGACCCGGAGACGGTGTTCGATGCTCTGGCCGACTACGAGAACACCCGCGCGAAGCTCCTTCCGGGGCAGTTCAGCGAGTACGAGGTCCGCGAGGGCGGCGACGGCGAGGGCACCCTCGTCCACTGGCGTCTTCAGGCCACCAGCAAGCGCGTGCGCGACTGCCTGCTGGAGGTGACCGAGCCCAGCGACGGCCGGCTGGTCGAGAAGGACCGCAACTCCTCCATGGTCACCACCTGGACCGTCACCCCGGCAGGGGAGGGCCGTTCGAAGGCCGTCGTCTCCACCGTCTGGAACGGCGCCGGCGGCATCGGCGGCTTCTTCGAGCGGACCTTCGCCCCCAAGGGCCTCGCCCGTATCTACGACGAGCTGCTGGCCAAGCTCGCCACGGAGACCGAGAAGGGCTGACCCCGCCCGGCCCGGCACCGGGTCCGCTCGGGCATTCCCGGGCTCACCGTTTCGAGTGGTCTTCCCCGCGGCGCGGTTGTGCGCCCCCGGCGCGCGGCGTCGCGGGAAAGCCCCTGATGAGCGACCCGTTGCCACCTTTTCCCCTCAACTTCCCCCCGTCACACTCCTCTTCGGGGGAGAGCCTCCCGCTTGCTCCTGCTTGGCGGCCAATGCGAAGAATGGCGCCGCGCAGGTGTGACGAGGGGAGCGGTACGTGGGTGGGACCACTCTGGTGACGGAAGGCGGACCGGTCGTCGGACCCGACGGCGGGGCCGCCCGCGGCGGGCCCGGCGAAGGGCGCCACGCCCCGTACGGCACGGCACCGGACACCCCCGCCCCGGGGACCGGCCCCGCCGCCCCGCTCAGCCCCCGCCGGATCCGGCTGGTCTTCCTCGGCCTGATGCTCGCGCTGCTGCTGGCCTCGCTGGAACAGATGATCGTGGCCACCGCGCTGCCGAAGATCGTCGGCGAACTCCAGGGCCTGGACCGGATGTCCTGGGCGATCACCGCCTATCTGCTCACCGCCACGATCGGCCTGCCCGTCTACGGGAAGCTCGGCGACCTCCTCGGCCGCAAGGGCGTCTTCCAGTTCGCGATCGTCGTCTTCGTCATCGGCTCCGCGCTGGCCGGCTGGTCCCGCACGATGGACCAGCTCATCGCCTTCCGCGCCCTCCAGGGGGTGGGCGCCGGCGGACTCATGATCGGCGTCCAGGCGATCATCGCGGACATCGTCCCGCCCCGGCAGCGCGCCCGGTACATGGGGCTCATCGGCGCCGCCTTTGGACTCGCCTCCGTCGCCGGGCCCCTGCTCGGCGGCTTCTTCACCGACCACGCCTCGTGGCGCTGGTGCTTCTACTTCAACGTGCCCTTCGGTCTGGTCACCCTCGCCGTCGTCACCGTGGTCCTCAAGCTTCCCCGACCCGCCGCCCGCGCCCGGCTCGACGTCCTCGGCACGCTGCTCCTGGCCGCCGCGTCCACCTGCCTGGTGCTGCTGACCAGTTGGGGCGGTACGGAGTACGCGTGGGGCTCCCGCGTCATCCTCGGGCTCGCCGCGGGCGCCGCGGTGAGCACACTGCTCTTCCTGGTGGTCGAGCGGTTCGCCGTGGAACCGCTCATCCCGCCGCGCCTCTTCCGCGACTCCGTCTTCAACGTCACCGGAGTGCTGGGCGCGATCGCCGGCGTGGCGCTGTTCGGCGCCGCCGGCTATCTGCCGACCTTCCTCCAGATGGTCGACGGGGCCAGCGCCACCGAGTCCGGGCTGCTGATGCTGCCGCTGATGGGCGGCATCGTCTGCTCCTCCGTCGTCGCGGGGCAGCTCGTCAGCCGTACCGGGCGCTACAAGATCTACCCGGTGGCCGGCTCCGCGCTCGCGGTCGTCGGCATGTGGCTGCTGTCCCGGCTGGACGCCGACACCTCCCGCTTCGCCTGCGGGGTGGCGCAGGCCGTCCTCGGGCTCGGGGTCGGTCTGGTGATGCCGGTCCTGGTGCTGGCCGTGCAGAACTCCGTACGCCCCGCCGACCTCGGCACCGCCACCAGCGCCAACAACTACTTCCGGCAGATCGGCGGCAGCGTGGGCGCCGCCGTCTTCGGCGCGCTCTTCGCGAACCGGCTCGCCGGGGCGCTGGCCGACCGCGTCCCGCCCGGGGCCGGACTGCCGAGCCCCGAGTCGATCACCCCGCAGATGGTCCACGCCCTGCCGCCCGCGCTCCGTGACGGCTACGTCCAGGCGTACGCGGACGCCATGCCGCGGATCTTCCTCTACCTCGTGCCGGTGCTCGCGCTCGGCCTGTTGACCGCCTTCTTCCTCAAGGAGAAACCGCTGGTGTCCCAGAACGCCTCCGCCGCCGAGCCCACCGCCGCCGGGCCGGCCGCGGTCCCCCTGCCCCGCGAGGCCCGGCCCGCCGAGGGGGCGCCGCAGACCCCGGGCGCGCCCTCGGCGTACGGTCCGGCGGCGCCCGCCGTGTACGTCCCCGGTGTGGCGGTCCTCGGCACCGTCCAGCACCCCGACGGCTCCACCGTGCCCCGCGCCGCGCTCACCCTCATCGACGTCCAGGGGCACCAGATCGGGCGCGGCGCGAGCGGCGCCGACGGGCGGTACGCGCTGAGCGTGCCCGGGGCCGGCTCGTACGTGATGATCGCGGCGGCCGGCGGGCACCAGCCGCAGGCCGTCACGGTGACCGTCGGCGAACGCCCGGTCGAGCTGGACGTGGTGCTCGGAGGTGCGGGGCGGCTGGCGGGCTCCGTGGTCACCGCCGACGGGACCCCCGTACGGGACGCCGCCGTGACCCTCACGGACGTCCACGGGGACGTCGTGGCGACCACCCGCAGCGGGCGCGAGGGCGGCTATGTGATCTCGGAGCTGGTGGCGGGCGAGTACACCCTCGCCGCGAGCGCCCCCGCCTTCCGGCCCGCCGCGCTCCCCGTCACCGTGCAGGCGGCGCGGGAGACCCGGCAGGACATCGAGCTGGCCGGCGGGGCGGTGCTGCGGGGGACCGTACGGGCCGGCGGCGGCCGTCCCGTGGAGGACGCCCGGGTCACCCTGCTCGACGCGGCGGGCAATGTGGTGGACACCCTCACCACCGGCGCCGACGGCACCTTCCGCTTCGTCGATCTCTCCTCGGGCGAGTACACGGTCATCGCCGCGGGCTACCCCCCGGTCGCCACCGTGCTCCGGATGGCGGGCGGCGGACGTACCGAACGCGATCTCCAGCTCGGCCACGAGGACTGACCGGAATTCAGCCGACGAGGGGTTGTGCGCGGGCGCGTTACCGATTAGTTCATTGCCCGGCGCAACCTGTGCCGAAGTGCGTACCGTGGAAGGCGGAGCCGCGGATCCTGGCGGCAGGGAAGGAGCCTCCCACCCATGGACAGGGGTATTCCGCCTGGGCCGCCCGAGCAGTTCGCGGCGGCCGGCCGGATTCCGCTCGCCGTGGTCGTCGTGGACGGCGACGGCCTGGTGTCGCACTGGTCGAGCGGGGCCCGACGGCTGTTCGGGCCCACGCGGGACGAGGCGGTGGGCCGGCCCGCGGCGGATCTCATGCCGGTGGCCGGGGCCCTCGCACCGGACGAGCCGAGCGTGGCCCACGGCACCTGGGACGGCCGCGACGGCCAGGACGAACTGGGCCCGGGACTGCACACCCTCGGCTCCTACGCGACCGCCGGGTGCGCCAAGCTCTCCGAGCCGGGGCGCGGCAGGCTCGACGTGCTCTGGTGGGCCTATCCGCTGGTCGGTCCCGGCCCCGGGCGCCATCTCGTACTCGCCGCCGACGCGGCCCAGTTCCGCGCGGCGGACGGCGGGGCCACCGGCGACCCGGACGGCGGCGCGCTGCGGATCACCCCGGCCTTCGCGCTGCACACGGAGTTCCCGGACGCCGACCGGCTGGCCGGACGGCTGCCGGACATCCTGCCGAACATGGGACCGGCCGCGGCCGGCCGCATCGTCTCCCAGATCCTCGAACTCGGCTACCCCGTACTGGAGTTCAGCCATCAGGAGCGGGTCCCCGTCACCCCGGACTGGGGCGTGCCGAAACGGTCCCCCGACCGCCCCGGGCGCGCCGAGCCTGCGTCGGCCGCGGAGCCGTACCGGCGGCGGGCGGCGCCCCGCCCCGAACTCGACCTGGAGTACGCCGAGGTGCGCGAGCGCCTCGAATTCCTGAACGAGGTCAGCGGACGGATCGGTAGCTCCCTCGACCTGGCCAGGACCATCCGTGAGGTCACCAGCGCGGCCGTGCCCCGCTTCACCGACTTCGCCGGTACGCATCTGCGCGCCGCCGTCCTGGCCGGTGAGGGGTTCCCCGACGGGCCGCCCGACGTCACGACCGTCTGGCACCGCGTCTGGGTCGAACACAACGACGAACCGGGCCGCTGGGACGACACCGTCCCGGTCGGCGAGGCCATCGCCTTCCCCGAACACACCCCGTTCTTCCAGTGCATGGTCACCGGCGAGCCCGTGCTCATCCCGCGGATCAGCGAGGAGCAGGGCAACCGGATCTCGGGCGAGTTCGAGAAGCGTGATCTGCGGCCCCTCATCAACCACCGCTCCATGCTGCTCGTCCCGCTCAAGGCGCGCGACGTGGTGCTCGGCTTCATGGTGCTGATGCGGCGGCCCGAGCGCGAGCCGTTCGATGCCATGGACCGGACGACCGGTGCCGAACTCGCCGCCCGCGCCGGGCTCGTCCTCGACAACGCCCGTATGTACACCTATCAGGAGAACGTCGCCGAGACGCTCCAGGACAGCATGCTGCCGCAGGTCGCGCCGCGCATGGCCGGATGCGACATCGCCACCCGCTATCTGCCGGGCACCCGGCTCGGCCGGATCGGCGGCGACTGGTTCGACGCGGTCAAGCTGCCCGGGTCGCGTACGGCGCTGGTCGTCGGGGACGTGATGGGCCACGGCCTCAACTCGGCGGCGATGATGGGCCAGTTGCGCACCGCCGTGCAGACGATGGCCACCATGGAGATGCCGCCCGCCCAACTGCTGCGCAATCTCGACGACCTGGCGCAGCGGCTCGGCGAACAGTACCTGGCGACCTGCCTGTACGCGGTGTACGACCCGATCCGCTCCGAGGTCCAGATCGCCAACGCGGGCCATATCCCGCCGGTGCTCGTACGGGCCGAGGACGGCAGCAGCGAGGTCCTGGACGTGCCGACCGGTGCGCCCATCGGCGTCGGCGGTGTGGCCTTCGAGACGGCGACGGTACGCATCCGCCCCGGTGACCGGCTGGTGCTCTGCACCGACGGCCTGGTCGAGGTGCGCGGCGAGGACATCGGGGACGGACTCGCGGCGCTCTGCGCCTCCGCCGCCCACCCCGCCGCCTCGATGAACGACGCCTGCGACACGATCATCCGCGCGCTGAACACCCGCGACGGACGCAAGGACGACGTGGCGCTGCTGATGGCCAGGCTCAACGGCATCCCCACCGACGACGTGGCCGAGTACGAACTCGCCCTGGACCCGCGCGAGGTGGGACGGGCCCGGCGGCTGGTGCGCGACCGGCTCCTCGGCTGGGGCCTGCCCGCCACGGTGGTGGACACGGCCGAACTGATGGTCAGCGAACTGGTCACCAATGCCGTCAGCCACGCCCGCTCGCACCGGGTCGGGCTGCGGCTGGTCCGTACCGACGCCCTGCTCTGCGAGGTCCTCGACGACGAACCGGCGCCCGCCACCCTGCTCGGCGCGGGCCGCTCGGACGAGTTCGGCCGCGGACTGCGGGTGGTGAGCGCGCTGGCCCGCGAGTGGGGCAGCAGCAGTTCGGCCCACGGCAAGACGGTCTGGTTCGAGCAGGCACTTCCGCACACGGTGTGCCGCCGTGCGAAGAGCGGGTGAAGGAAACACCGGGCACTCTTGCCTCTCCCGCCCCACGGGCAGTACTCCGGAGTGCGACGGCTCACGCCCGGTGAGTCGTGCAGGGGGAGGGACCGACATGGATGTCTCGTCGCGCTACCGTGAATCCTGGGAAGGCTACTGGCGGGAGACCTCCGACGCGCCGGGCGAGGCGATCTGGGACTGCGACCCGTCGCTCAGCTCCGCCCCGCACAGCGCGCTGCTCCTGCCGTACGCCGACGCCACCCTGCCCGTCGTCGACCTCGGCTGCGGCAACGGCACCCAGACGCGCTACCTCGCGACCCGCTTCGCCCGCGCGATCGGGGTGGACCTCTCGCACGCGGCCGTCGAACACGCGCGCCGCGCCGACCCGACGGGGACGGCCGAGTTCGAACAGCTCGACCTGGTCGACCACGACGCGGTGCGCGCGCTGCACAAGCGCACCGGCGACAGCAACGTCTACCTGCGCGCCGTGATCCACCAGAGCGACCCGCACGACCGGCCCGCGGTCGCCGAGGCCGTCGCGGAGCTGATCGGCTCCCGGGGCCGGGCCTTCGTCGCCGAACTGACCCCCGCCTCCCAGACGGTGCTGCGCGGGGCGGTGGAGGGCCCCGGCGGCCCGCCGCGGAAGCTGCGGCGCGTCTTCGACCACGGACTCAAACCCGCCGGGGTGACCGACGAGGAGGTGCCCGAACTGCTGCGCGCGGCCGGGCTGGAGATCCTCGACGCCGGTGACACCGCGCTCCCCCAGACCGAGCACCTCGCCGACGGCACCCGGATCGAGCTGCCCGCACGCTGGTTCGTCCTCGCGGGACGGTGACCGCGGGCCGCACCGGAGCGCCGGTACAGGGGTACGGGCGTACGGGGTGACGGTGCGGCGGTACGGGACCGGTCAGGCGTCGCCCGCGCCCACCCCGGCCCCCGCCCTCGCCCCGACCGTGGGACGGCGGCGCGGGTGGGGGATGGGCAACGGGAACCCGCCGGCGCGCCGGGGCGTCAGCGTCTGGAGCCGGATGACCGCCTCCAGGCCGCCGCCCGGCGCGGGCAGCAGCAGCGCCTCGCCGCCACTGGCCAGGGTGAGGCGCTGCACCAGGGCGAGCCCGAGCCCGGTACCGCCCTTGGGCGCGTCGGGCGCCCGCCAGAACCGGTCGAAGGCGCGCCGCCGCTGCTCCGCGGTCATCCCGGGACCCTGGTCGGCGACATGGAGTTCGGCGCCGTTGCCGCGCAGCCGCCGGAACACCGTGACCGTGCTGCCCATCGGCGCCACCCGCAGGGAGTTGGAGAGCAGATTGTCCAGGATCTGCTCCACCGCCCCGGGCACGGCCAGGGCCCGGCCGATCGGGTCGCCGAGCAGCAGCAGCCGTACGCCGTGCTGCTCGTAGAGTCCGTTCCAGGCGTGGACGCGCTCCGCCGCCGCCTCGTCCAGGTCGACCGGCTCGGGGGTGAGCGCGGTCTCCTCCATCCGGGCCAGCGAGAGCAGCCCCTCGACCATGCGGGCCAGCCGCTCGGTCTCCGTCATCGCGGCGTTGAGGTTGGCGCGCAGATGCGGCGGTACATCGGGTTCCAGATTGTCCAGGCGCAGCCGCAGCGCCGCGAGCGGTGTCTTGAGCTGGTGCGACGCCTCGCCCGCGAACGCGCTCTGGGAGGCGAGCAGATGCTCCAGCAGGGCCGCCGTGCGGTTGAACGTGGCCGCCAGCACCCGCACTTCGGGCGGGCCCGAGGTGACGGACGCCGGGGTGGTCAGGCTGCCGCCCGCCAACGTACGGGCCGCGCGCTCCAGTTCGCGGATGGGCCCGCCGATCCAGCGGGCCAGCGCGAACGCCACCGTACCGACGGCGAGCAGTACCCCTGCCCCGCCGAGCGCGAGGCCCAGCCACACCTGGTGGACGTCGCGCGCGACGGCGTCGGTCGGGACGATGAGCCGTACGGCGCCCTGGAGGGTGGCCCCGTGCCGGACCGGGACGGCCACCGAGAGCCAGTGGACCCCGCCGATCGAGGAGGTCCGCACATCGGCGCCGTTGCCGCCGAGCAGCGCGGCGGAGATCTCGGGGCGCTTCGCCAGACCGGCCCGTTCCTCCGCGTCGAGCGGGTGCGAGGTGGCGAGCGGGGCGCCCGCGGGGTCCACGACCAGCACCCGGCCACCGATGCGCTCGGCGCAGGCGGTGACCTGCGCGGCGAGCTCCTCGGGGCGGCCGTAGGCCAGTGAGAGCGAGGCGTAGTCCGCGATCGACTCGGCCTCCTCGTGGGCCGCGTTGGTGGCGCGCTCGCGCTCGGCGGCGCTGTAGACGTAGCCGAGCGGAATCTCCAGGCAGATCAGGACGAGGGCGGCGAGGGTCAGATAGCTGACCAGCAGTCTCTGTGTCATCAGAACCGTGACCCCGGGTGGTCGAAGGCGTGCTCGGCGCCGGCCCGCCCCTGGTGCTCCTGGTGCGGATCGGTCCTCACGGCGAGCCGCAACCCTACCCCGCGCAGTGTCTGGATCCATGCCGGGTTCCCCAACTTCCGCCGGAGCGTGGCGACATGGACGTCCAGGGTCTTGGTCGGGCCGTGGAAGTTCGGGTCCCACACCCGGTCGAGTATCTGCTGGCGCGAGTAGACCGCCCCGGGATCCTCGGTCAGCAGGGCCAGCAGATCGAACTCCTTGGGGGTGAGGACCACCGACCGCTCGCCGATCCAGACCTGACGGGTCCGCCGGTCGACGATCAGCGCGCCCGCGGCGGACGGCGGGGGCGGCATGTCCCCGGCCCCCGGCGCGGGTTCCCGGGGCGGCGCGGCGGCGCGGGCCTGCGCGGCGGCGCGGGCTGCCGCCGCTCCGCGCTTGGGCGCGGACTCCTGCGG
>NZ_JBHZDA010000146.1:6799-10190 GCF_042755665.1 Streptomyces sp. NPDC059142 | reverse complement strand
CCCCGAGCCTCGCTCCCACCACCTACCGCGCGTGCTATGCCCCCCCCACGCGCCCGCCCCCCGGGGCCCCCCCCCCCACGACTACGCCGCCGACCAGCCGGGGGCCACCGGTTCTGCGGCGCTGCGGTCCCCGGGGGCCCGGCCCGCGGGGCAGGTCCCCGGGGCCGGGAAGCCCGTCCGCGGGTACCCCCGGCCCCGGGGACGGGCCTCGGACCGTTACGTGGCGGCCCTGCGGCCCAGCGTCCGGTGCGAGCGGGTGACCAGCGCCGCGAGGAGCGCCGCGCCCAGCGGGACGGCGATCAGCAGGGCGGCCATCGTGGCCCACGGGATGACGACGGGCACGAACGGCGGGTCGGAGACCGAACCCTGGGCCAGGGCCTCCTGGTACCAGCCCTCCTGGCTGCGCCGGTCGGAAAGCCGTAGCCCGATGGCGGGCAGTACCCCGGCCACGGAGCCGAGGATGACCCCCATCACCGCCACCACCCCGCACTGGAAGCCGCTGAGCGTCCTGCGGACGCGCGCCGGGGCGCCGACCGCCGCGAGGGTCTTCAGATCGGCCTCCGCGTCGGCCTGGGCGAGCCCGGTGGCGATACCGGCGGCGCCGATGGTGATCAGACCGGCGAAGACGGTCAGGGCCAGCAGCACGATGCTGGTCTCGCCGTTGAACCCCTTCTCGATCTGGAGGTTGACGTCGGTGCCGGTCCTGTCGATCTCACCGTCCAGCTTCTGCTCCTGGGCGGTGGTCGGCAGGGAGGTGGTCGAGTAGTACGCGCCGAGCGGGACGGTGCCGACCCCCGCCGCCTTCGCGGTGTCCGGGGACATGACCATGGACAGGCCGTACGCCTTGACGTTCTCGGGGACCTCGTGGGTGGCGAACGACTTGATCTCGCCCGGCGGCTCCTTGCCCGCCTCCAGCGCCTTGTCGGCCGCGTCCACATCGGTGATCATCCGGATGCGGACCGTGCCGTCCTTGTCGGCCTTGCGCTTGTCGAACAGGACGACCTTGCCCTCGGCGAGCGCCTTCTCGGCCTCCGGGTCCTCGATGTCGAGGACCTTCAGCAGCTTGGCGTCGCCGACCAGCACACCACCGTCGACATGGCTGTAGACGTCGTCCTCCTGGCAGCGCCAGTCCTTGCCCCACTTGCGGCGCTCGGCCGGGGTGAGCTCGTCGTCGTCGTCCTCCTGCCACAGCGGGCACTCGTTGGCCTTGGGCACGATGACCTCGTACTGCCCGCACCCGTCGTCGCCGCCGTACATCGGACAGCTGGGCTTGCCGACGTTGATCCGGTCCACATCGGCCCGGATGTCGATGGGCAGGGACTTCTGGACCGCGTTCCGCACGGTGGGCACGTCCCGGCCGCCACCGCCCTCGGTGACCATGACGGAGACCGCGCCGTGCGGCAGGGACGGCGTGTACTCGGCCCGGTACTGGGCGTCGCTGCTCACGGAGTACGTGGAGACGGCGACGGTGCCCGCGACGGCGGCCAGTACGGCGGCCACGGCGGGGGCCGTGCGTCCCCGGTTGCGTACGGAGTCCCGCAGCGCCAGCCGCGGGGAGAGCGGCAGCCAGCGGCCGATCCGGCCGAAGAGCCCCACCAGGGCGGGGGTCAGCGCGACCACACCCAGCTCGGCGAGCGCGCTGCCGGCCGCGATGACGGCGAACTGTTCGGTCATCAGCGACCCGTACAGCGCGATCGACGCGCCGAGCACGACCGCGATCAGGCCCACGACGGGCAGCACCCGGCTGGACTTACGGACTCCGCGGCGGCCGGTGAGCGAGGCCAGGACGGTCTGGCGGGAGGAGGTGATGGCCGGGACGATCGCGGAGAGCAGACCGGTCACGACGGCGAGCAGTGCGATACCGCCCAGCTCCAGCGGCCGGATGTCGAAGCTGCCGAACCGCTTGCCCAGGTACTCCTCCAGGAGCGGGCGCAGGGCGAAGGTCAGGCCGAGGGCGAGGACCGTACCGACGACCGCCGAGACGATCCCGATGACCAGACCGCCGCCGAGGACGATGGCCCTGATGTGGTGCCGGTCGCCGCCGTTGGCCCCCACGAGGCCGAGCTGACGGCGCGAGCGCCGGGCTCCGACGGCGAAGGCGGGGCCCGCCAGCAGGCAGATCTCCAGCATCGCGAGACCGACGATGGTGCCGAGCGCGGCCAGCTCCGCGGTCTGGGCCGCGGAACTCTGCGCGTAGCCGCCCCAGCCGTCCAGCTGGTACAGCGCGATATCGGCGTCGGCCGGCGGGTTCAGCGCCACGGCACGGGAGTTGACCAGGACCCCCTTGGCGTTGGCCTCCTGGACCATGTTCCACGTGAAACCGCCGGAGGCGGACGCGCCCAGGCTGACCAGATACGTGGTGTCGGCGCTCGTGCCGGGCAGGTCGTCGGCCTTCAGCGCCTTGTCGAGCGGGTCCAGCATCGCGCCGGGAAGCGCGTTGACCTGGTCCGCCTTGAGTGCGCTCGGCAGCTCGTACGAGCCGACGATCCGGTACTCGGCGTCCAGCCCACGGGCGGTGAGCTTGGAACCGATCCGCAGACCGCTCGCCTCCAGGAAGTGCGTGGTCGCCGCGACCTCGCCGCTCTTCTCCGGGAATCGGCCCTCGTCGAGGCGCATGATGCCCCGGGCCATCGGGTCGGTGGCCTTCAGCTCACGGATCTCCGCGTGCAGCAGTCCATGGGTGGTGCGCAGCCTCCCGGAGCCGACGGAGTCCTCCAGGACGGTGGCGCCCGCCGGGATGGCCTTCTTGACGTCGGTGGCGCCCTCGGGCCACGACGAGCCCTCGAAGTTCTTCTTCGGCTGGTAGTTCTGGGCGTCGGGGCTCTGGAGCACCGCCTCGCCGCCGTACTGGGGGTCGATGAACCGGGCGTCGGCGCGGCCGAGCTCCCGCTCCGAGGACTCCGAGACGGACAGCTCCGCGCTGCGGAGGGTCAGATCCAGGGCGCTCACGCCGAGGATGGGCAGCGCGATCATGGCCAGGACGAGGAAGCTGCGTCCCTTGTAGCGCCAGGCGTCGCGGCGGGCTATGCGCAGTGCGGCCCGCCAGGAGTGGTACCAGGTCGTCACAGCTCGGCCGCCTGGCCGGAGAGGAGCGACTCGGCGTCGCTGCGCAGGGTCTGGTCGACGACGGCGCCGTCCCGCAGAAAGACCACCCGGTCCGCCCAGGCGGCGAAGCGCGGCTCGTGCGTGACCAGGATGCCGGCGGCGCCCGCGTCGCAGCGGGCGCGGAGCAGGCCGAGCACGGCCTCACCGGTCTCGGAGTCGAGGGCCCCGGTCGGGGCGGGCGCGCGCTCGAGGGGCCGGGGGCCGACGACCCCGCGGCCGTGGGCGATGCGCTGCTGCTGGCCGCCGGGCAGCAGGTCGGGGGTGCGGTGCGCGAGCAGGGCGAGGG
>NZ_JBHZDA010000146.1:5782-6789 GCF_042755665.1 Streptomyces sp. NPDC059142 | reverse complement strand
GCGGGGGCGCGGGCCCCGCCCCCCCCCCCCCCCCCGGTATGGGTGGGGGCGCCCCCGGGGGGCCACGCCCGCGCGCCCGCGGCGCCGGTCGCCGACGAGCGCGCGGCAGAGGGCGATGCGCTGCTGCTGGCCGCCGGACATCTCGTCGGGGAAGCGGTCCGCGAGCTGGTCGAGGCCGATCTCCCTGAGGGCGGCGAGCGCCTCGACGCGTGCCTTGCGGGCGGAGACGCCGTCCAGCTCACGGGGGAGCGCGATGTTCTCGGCGGCGGTGAGGGCCGGGATGAGGTTGTAGTCCTGGAAGACGTAGCCGACGCTGCGGCGGCGCATCGCCGCCAGCTCCTTGCGGTCGGCGGTGGTGATGTCGGTGCCCTCGACGAGCACCCGGCCGGAGGTGGGCAGGTCGAGACCGCCCGCGATCGTCAGCAGGGTGGACTTGCCGGAGCCCGACGGGCCCATGACGGCAACGAGTTCGCCGGGGAAGACATCGAGGTTGATCCCGCGCAGGGCGTGCACCTCGGTGGCGCCGCTGCCGTGGACGCGGGTCAGGTCCTGGAGCTGGAGGACGGGGCTCTGCGCGGAGCCGGACCGGGACGGAGGCGCCGGCGGCGAGCTGAGCTGTCCGTGTGACCCCTGTGATCCCTGTGAGTTCTGAGGCTGATGTTGCTGCTGTGACTTGCGAGCCATGAGGGTCCCCCCTATGGGATGTACGTGGATGGAGGAGCGGTTCCGTGCGAAGCCAGGGGCGCGGTGGACGCGCGTCTGCGGTGAACGCGGTGAAACACGCTGTTCGGTACGAATGCGGGTTCAAGTGCGGTACGCGTACGGGTGCGGAACGGACGGGCGCGGTGTCGCGGAGGACATGAGCGCGGTCGTCCGGCCCTGCCCGGCCGGATCCGACGGGACGCGGGGGGGGGTGGCGTCCCCCCCGACCCCGCCGGGCGTGCGGAGCCCGCCCGAGCCGGTGTAGTATAAACAAAAACCAGCCCCCCAGACGGTAACACAAAGGG
>NZ_JBHZDA010000146.1:0-5772 GCF_042755665.1 Streptomyces sp. NPDC059142 | reverse complement strand
GAACGGACGGGCGCTGTGTCGCTGATGAAATGATAGATTTCGTCAGGCCATGCCCTGCCGGATCCGAATGGACTCGGGTTGGGGGCGCGTCAAGCCGGACCCGGCCGGGAGTCCGGAGCCGGCCGGAGCCGGGTCCGGGAGCCGGAGCACGCCGCCGGGGTCGGTGGCGGCGCGGGCGGCCCAGGTACGGCGGCGGGGGTCAGTGCCCGCCGGAGCGCTGGGCCCCGGGCACGGGCGCCCGGCCCACGACCTCACCGGACGCCTCACCGGGCGGGCCGTCCGGCGGATCCTCGGTGGGCCCGCCGGTGGTTTCCGCCACCGGCGTGGCCTCGCGCAGCGGCACCATCGAGAGCCGGATCAGCCGGGACTCGCAGTGGTCGAGCCAGCGCGCCTCGGCCTCCGTCTGGAAGATGAGCTGTTCCAGGACGAGCAGCCAGGCCACCTCGTCCCGGTCCTTCGGTACGGTCTCCAGCGCCTGCGCCTTGAGCCGGGTGTAGTCCTGCATCGCCTTGATGGTGTGGCGGCGCTGCGACTGGATGACGTCCCGGATGTCGACGCCGGGCGCGCCCACCGCCATGGCGAGCTTGATCGCCAGCTCGTCGCGGGGCGGGCTGGCCCGGTCGACGGGCGTACGGAACCAGGACTTCAGCTCCGTACGGCCGGCGTGCGTGATCACGTAGAGCGTGTGTCCCGCCCCGTCCTCGCCGTCCTGGGCGACCATGCCGTCCCGTTCCAGACGGCTGAGCGTCGTGTAGACCTGCCCGACATTGAGCGGCCAGGTGGAACCCGTGCGCGACTCGAACTCCGTACGGAGCTGAGAGCCGTAGCGCGGGCCACGTTCCAGGAGGGCGAGAAGCCCATGGCGAATCGACATACTCAGTATGTATACCGGGTATGTCGTGGCCCGCAAGCAACCTGAGAGTGAGGTGGTAAGTCCGCCATAAGGACTACACGGTGCAGACAGGAGGGGAAAAGCGCAGGTGGGACGGGGTGGCGAGGGAGCGGTCGGGTCAGCGGCGGAGCCGCACTCCGAGAAATCCGAGCCCGAGTCCGATCAGCGTGATGCCGGTGCCGAGCGTCAGGACGGAGACGGGCCGGCCCGACGTGTTCGTGACGAAGGCCGTGCCCCGCTCGCGGGGCGCCTCGGGGGCCGGGGGCCGGGGTGTCGAGGACGCGTCGGGGATCGGCGCGACCGGCTCGGGCAGCGCGTGGTCCTCCTCCACCGTCTCCTCCTCCCCGTCCGCCTCGGGGGGCTTCGCGGTCCGGTCCGGCCGTACGCGTGAGGGCGACGCCGAGGCGCCGGCGGAGTCGGACGCGGCGGACGACGACGTCATGGGGGAGGGCCGGGCGGAGCCCGCGGGCGGCGTCGCGGGGGTGCTGGGCGGCCGTGCGGCGGGGTGCGTGGCCGCCGTTCCCGTACCGCTCGTCGGAGGGTGCCCGCCCGTACCGCTGCCCGTGCCGTCGCCTCCGGCGGCGCTCCCGGAGTCCGTGCCCCCGTCGCCCCCGCCGTTCTCGGCGCCGATCGCGGGACCGGCCTCCTCGGGCCGTACGACCTGGCCTCCCGTGGGCCTCCCCGGCCGGGGGCGCCCCTCGCTCGCGGGCCGCGCCGTCGGCGCGGCGGGCCCCGGCTCCGCCATGGAGGTCCCTGGTGCGCCGGGCGGCCCGGACTCCTCGGCGTGGGCGACGGGTGCGACCAGCAGCAGCGCCGCTACGGCGACCGCGGTCGCGCCCGGAAGGCGGGGCGGGAGGCTCGGGCTCACCGACTCAGCGTCACATGGCCCGACAAAACCGGCATCTCGGGCATTTCGCTCAAGGGGTGCAACCGGCGCAGCTCAGCCGGCCGGTACAGCCCGACCGTCCTGCCCCGTCCTGCCGGGAGCCGGGACCCAGGAGCCGGGACCCAGGAGCCGGGACCCAGGAGCCGGGACCCGAGGACCCGGGACCCGAGGACTCGGAACGCGGTCCTCAGGCCCTCGGGCCCTCAGGTAAGTGCCTAGCCCGCGTCCCCCGTGGAGATCGTCAGCTCGAACTGCTGCTCCTTGGGCAGGATCGCCGAGCCCGGTTCGGGGTACTGGCCGATCACGATGTCCTCGGCCTGCGCGCCGTCGTCCTTCTTCTTGGGCTCCGCCCAGGTCCAGCCCGCCTTACGCAGGCAGTCCTTCACCGAGATGATGTCCTTGTACCGCAGGTCCGGGGCCTGCACCTTCGACGGGTCCAGGCTGTCCTCGGACGCGTCCGTGCACTTGGCGGCGTCGATCGTCCGGTTCCGCTCGGGGTCCCGGTGGTCCGCGGGCGTCGCGCTGCCGCTGGCGACCGGATCGGGGTCCTTGTCGTTCTCGCCGTTCATGGACAGGGCGGTGACCAGGCCGCCGAGCGCCAGGAGCGCGACGACGATCGAGCCCACGACCACCGGGGTGTTCCGCTTGCCGTCGCCCCGGCCCGAGGGGCCGTTCCCGGAGACGCCGTACCCCTGGGGCGTCGTCGGCGCGGGCGTCGAGTACGCGGGGGCCGCCTGCGGGTAGCCGTAGCCCGGGTTCTGCGCGTGGGCCTGCGGCGAGGGCTGCATCGGGCCGTAGGGCGAGGCGGCGGGCGTCGGCGGGCCGTAGGGGTTTGGCTGGTACGGCGTCTGCACACCGCCCGGCATGGACTGCGGGGCCTGGCCCGACTGGTCGACCGGTGGGAAGACCGCGGAGCCCACGCCGGAGCCGCTGGTGTGCTGCGGGGCGCCGGGCACGATCGCCGGGGCGCCCGGCTGCCCGGCCGTCAGGACGCGCGCGCACTCGTCGCGCATCGCCTCCGCGCTCGGGAAGCGCTCGTTGGGGTTCTTCTTCAGCGCCCGCGCCACCAGCGCGTCCATCGCCGGGGTGAGCGACCGGTTGATGCCGGAGGGCGCGCCCGGCTCCTCCTGGACGTGTGCGTACGCGATCGCCAGCGGGGAGTCCGCGTCGAACGGCAGCCGCCCCGTGAGGAGCTGGAAGAGCATGATGCCGACCGAGTACAGGTCGGAGCGCGCGTCGACACCTCGGCCCAGCGCCTGCTCGGGCGAGAGGTACTGCGGCGTCCCGACGACCATGCCGGTCTGTGTCATCGACGTGACGCCCGACTGCATGGCGCGCGCGATGCCGAAGTCCATCACCTTCACGACACCGCGCTTGGTGATCATCACATTGCCGGGCTTGATGTCCCGGTGGACCAGCCCCATCTCATGGCTGGTCTCCAGCGCGGCCAGCACATCGGCGGTCACCTTGAGCGCCTTGTCGGCCGGCATCGCGCCGTACTGCGCGATGTCCTGCTGGAGCACGGAGCCGAGCGGCTGCCCCTCGACGTACTCCATGACGATGTACGGCATCACCGCGCCGTCGAGGGTGTCCTCGCCGGTGTCGAAGACGGAGACGATGTTGGTGTGCGACAGCTTGGCGACAGCCTGCGCCTCGCGGCGGAAGCGCTCACGGAAGGACTGTTCGCGCCCCAGCTCCGTGTGGAGCGTCTTGATCGCGACCTGGCGGTCGAGCGCCGCGTCGTACGCGAGATATACGGACGCCATTCCGCCCTCGCCGAGCAGATCGCGGAGCTGATATCTGCCGCCCGCGACCGACCCGCCCGCATGGCGGCCCCGTGCGCCGTCGTGGCTCATGACTGTGCTCCCCCTCGGCGCGCGTGGACGCGGTCGTACCTCGCGCGGCGGTATCGCGGTGATACCGGCAGCACCGGCGCGAACGGCGATACTGGCGCGGTGATCCCTTATTACTGGCCAAGTCTGCCGTAGGGCACCGACACGTCAAGCCAGGTGCCCGTTCCGTGACCGTAGACACAGCAAGCATCTCGGAAGCGTTACAGGAACCGCACGTAATTTGCATGGGCAGTGAGGCAACGGGTTTCATGACCGGTCCATCCTGGACCGGCGTGTCACCGGGAGGCTGTAGCGTGAGGTGCCATAGCCACCCCTGAGCGACCCTCCCAAGTCCCAAACACGCAGACACACAAGCTTCACAGAGCTCCTGAGACCCACAGACCACCCGCGGACCGCGCGCGCGGCCACCATGCGGACAGACACGACGGCGAGGACTGATGGCACCCGAACCCGAAGCAGGCGGCGGAGTGTCGGATGCGGCGGACTCCTGGGGCGACAACGGATTGGTCGGCGGGATGGTCGGCGACGGCCGCTACCGCATGACCCATCGCCTCGGCCGCGGCGGCATGGCCGAGGTGTTCGCGGCCGAGGACGTACGGCTCGGGCGCATCGTCGCCGTGAAGCTCCTCCGGGCGGATCTCGCCGAGGACCCGGTCTCCAAGGCCCGCTTCACGCGCGAGGCGCAGTCGGTCGCGGGCCTCAACCACCACGCGGTGGTGGCGGTGTACGACTCGGGCGAGGACACCGTCAACGGGCAGACCGTCCCGTACATCGTGATGGAGCTGGTCGAGGGCCGCACCATCCGCGATCTGCTCGTCAGCGCGGAGGCCCCGCCGCCCGAGCAGGCGCTGATCATCGTCTCCGGTGTGCTGGAGGCGCTGGCCTACTCGCACCAGCACGGCATCGTCCACCGCGACATCAAACCGGCGAACGTGATCATCACGGACGCGGGCGCGGTCAAGGTGATGGACTTCGGCATCGCGCGCGCCCTGCACGGCGCGCAGTCGACGATGACCCAGACCGGCATGGTCATGGGCACGCCGCAGTACCTCTCGCCGGAGCAGGCCCTCGGCAAGGCGGTCGACCACCGCAGCGACCTGTACGCCACGGGCTGTCTGCTGTACGAACTGCTCGCCCTGCGGCCCCCGTTCACCGGTGAGACCCCGCTCTCCGTGGTGTACCAGCACGTCCAGGACATCCCCGTACCGCCCTCCGAGGTCTCGGACGTGGCGCCGCCGGAGCTGGACGGCCTGGTCATGCGCTCGCTCGCGAAGGAGCCGGACGACCGGTTCCAGAGCGCCGAGGAGATGCGCGGGCTCGTCCAGTACGGCCTCCAGATGATCCAGCAGCAGGGCAGCCACAGCGGGACCTGGAACACCGGCCCGGTCGACGCCCACATGATGGGCGGCAACACCCCTGCGATGGGCATGGCCACGACGACGGCCATGGGCCACCCGCCGCACAGCGAGACGTCGCAGGGCCCGATCCTGCCGCCGATGAACCCGAACGACGGCGGATACGACGGCGGCCACCACGGCAACGGCGGCGGTCGCGGCAAGCTCTGGCTCTTCGTCGCGCTCGCGGTGGTCGCGATCATCGCGGGCGTGGCGTTCGCGGTGAAGAACATCGGCGGCGCCACGGACAACGGGAACGACACCAAGAACCCGACCACGCACTCCCCGAGCGAGCAGCAGACGTCCGGGAGCCCGTCCCCCTCCGAGTCGGAGTCCTCGCAGGACAGCGACACGGACAACTCCACGGGCGGCAACGACTACCCGAGCTACGAGCAGCCTTCGAAGCCGCGCTACACCCCGAGCCCGTCGCTGGAACCGTCGGACGACACGCCGACCTCCAGCGACACGGGCACGGGTGACACCGGGACGAGCGACGGCGGCAACGGCAGCGACCCGTCGAGCGACCCGACCGGCGGACCGACCGGCGACGGCGGCGACACCGAGCTGCCGGGCGGCCCCCAGGGGGTCACGAGCGGGGTGACCGGCGACACCGGCACCTCGGCCGGCGGCGACGGCGGCGCCGACGCGGGCAGCCAGGGCTGAGGCGCGCGGACACCGAGGCACCGAGACACCGTCATGGGCCGGGGGGGGGCGGGCGCGCGCCCGCCCCCCCCCCCGCGCCCGCCC
>NZ_JBHZDA010000145.1:0-10236 GCF_042755665.1 Streptomyces sp. NPDC059142 | reverse complement strand
GACACGGACCAGGCCCGCTCCACCAGGCTGCCCCCTCCCCCGACCGGCCCATCTCCCTGTCCCCCCACGGGAAAGCCTATATTTACAAACTATTGACAGGACATATGGACATCGCGCATCGTACTCGCAACTAGAGCGCGCTAGTGGAGCGTGCCAGGTGCTGGAGGTCCCCACACATGGCAGTCCTGGACGTCCTGACCATGGGACGGGTCGGAGTCGACATCTATCCGTTGCAGACCGGCGTCGGACTCGCGGATGTCACCTCGTTCGGCAAGTACCTGGGCGGCAGCCCCACCAACGTCGCCGTCGCCGCCGCCCGTTACGGCCGGAACACGGCGGTGATCACCAAGACCGGCGACGATCCCTTCGGGCAGTACGTACGGCGCGCGCTCACCGAGTACGGCGTCGATCCCACGCATGTCGGGGTCTCCGGTGTCGCGCCGACCCCGGTGACGTTCTGCGAGATCTTCCCGCCGGACGACTTCCCGCTGTACTTCTACCGGCTGCCCCTCGCCCCGGACCTGGACATCCGCCCCGAGGAACTGGACCTCGGCGCCGTCGCGTCGGCCCGGATCTTCTGGATGTCCGGCACCGGGCTGAGCGCCGAGCCGAGCCGGTCCGCCACGCTCGCCGCCCTCCGCCACCGCGACCGGGTCGGCATCACCGTCTTCGACCTCGACTGGCGGCCGATGTTCTGGGAGGGCGCGTACGCGGGCGGCCGTGACGTCCCGCCGGACCGGATGAGGGCCGAGGCCCGTACGCACTACCGCGAGGCGCTGGCGCACGCCACCGTCGCGGTCGGCAACCGGGAGGAGTGCGAGGTGGCCACCGGCGAGAGCGAGCCGTACGCCGCCGCCCGGGCGCTGCTGGAGCTGGGGGTGACGACCGCCGTCGTCAAGCAGGGCCCCAAGGGCGTGCTGGCGATGGACCGGTCCGGCACCGCGGTCGAGGTGCCGCCCGCGCCCGTCGAGGTCGTCAACGGCCTCGGCGCGGGCGACGCGTTCGGCGGCGCGCTCTGCCACGGGCTGCTGGCCGGCTGGGAGCTGGACCGGACGGTGCGCTTCGCCAACGCCGCGGGCGCGATCGTCGCCGGTGAGCTGGCCTGCTCGGACGCCATGCCCGACGCGGCGGCGGTCGAGGCGAAGCTCGCGCAGAGCACCGGGGGCGCGCGGTCCACGACCGAGGAGGAGAGCAAGGGTGTCCAGGGAGTCCAGGGTGTCTGACCGGATCCGGCGGATCGTCGGGACACGGGTAACCAACCCCGGTGCCATAGCCGAGGCCGCCGCCCGGCGGGTCAGGGCCGCCTCGCCGCTCGGCGGGAACGGCCGGGCGATGATCATCGCGGCCGACCATCCCGCGCGCGGCGCCAACTCGGTCGGCTCCGACCCCACCGCGATGGCCGACCGCGGCCGGCTCCTGGACCGGATGTGCACCGCGCTGGAGCGCCCCGGGGTGACCGGGGTCCTCGCCACCGCCGACATCCTTGAGGACCTGCTGCTGCTCGGGGTGCTCGACGGCAAGAGCGTCTTCGGCTCCATGAACCGCGCGGGGCTGGCGGGTTCGGCCTTCGAGATCGACGACCGGTTCACCGGGTACGACGCGCAGACCATCGCCGCCATGCGGTTCGACGGCGGCAAGACGCTCACCCGGATCTGCCTGGACGACCCGGCCACGCCCTCCGTGCTGGAGCAGACGGCGCGGGCCGTGGACGAGCTGAACGACCGTGAACTGATCGCCATGATCGAGCCGTTCCTCTCCCGCTGGGTGGACGGGAGGATCCGTAACGACCTCTCCCCCGACGCGGTGATCAAGTCGATCACCATCGCGTCCGGGCTCGGCCGGCGCAGCGCCTACACCTGGCTGAAGCTGCCGGTCGTCGAGGAGATGGAGCGGGTCCTCGCCTCCTCCACCCTGCCCGTGCTGCTGCTCGGCGGCGAGGTCAAGGACGCCGAGGCGGCGTTCACCGCCTGGCGGAAGGCGCTCGCCCTGCCGACCGTGCAGGGCCTGATCGTCGGCCGGTCGCTGCTCTACCCCGCGGACGGCGATGTCGCCGGTGCCGTGGACCGCGCGGTGAGCCTGCTGTGAGGGACGACGCCCCCGCCGCACGGAGCGGCCCCGCCCCACGGGGCGCCCCGGCCGCCTGGAGCGCCCCGGCCGCCTGGGGCGCTCCCGCCGTACAGAACGCCCCTGCCGTGAGGACGACGAGGAGTCCGTGGTGAGTGACCCCACCCTGCATCTGCGCGCCGGTTCCACCGCCGAGCCACCGTTCACCACCGTCGTCACCCCCGAGTCGGCCGGCTGGGGCCACTCCGGGCTGCGCGTGGTCGAACTCGCCGCCGGTGAGCGGGTCTCCCTCGCCACCGGCGACAGCGAGTACCTGGTGCTGCCGCTCAGCGGGTCCTGTACGGTCGCCGCCGACGGCACGGCCCTGCTCCTCGCGGGCCGGGCCGGCGTCTTCGACGCGGTCACCGACTTCGCGTACCTCCCCCGCGACACCGACGCCGTGATCAGCAGCGAGCGCGGCGGCCGGTTCGCCCTCCCGTCGGCGCGCTGCGAGCGGCGGCTGACCGTACGGTACGGCCCCGCGAAGGACGTACCCGCCGAACTGCGCGGCGCCGGGAACTGCTCGCGCCAGGTCAACAACTACTGTCTGCCCGGCACGTTCGACGCGGACCAGCTCCTCGTCTGCGAAGTCCTCACCCCCGGCGGCAACTGGTCCTCGTACCCGCCCCACAAGCACGACGAGGCCCGGCGCGACGCGGAGGGCAACCCGGTCGAGAGCGAGCTGGAGGAGATCTACTACTTCGAGATCGCGCCGGGACCCGCCGGACCCGGCCTCGCCTACCAGCGGGTGTACGGGACGGCCGAGCGCCCCCTCGACGTCCTCGCCGAGGTCCGCGACGGGGACACCGTGCTGATCCCGCACGGCTGGCACGGCCCCTCGATCGCCGCCCCCGGCTACGACCTCTACTACCTCAACGTCATGGCGGGCCCCGGCCAGGACCGCGCCTGGCTGATCTGCGACGACCCGGCCCACGGCTGGGTCCGCGCCACCTGGAGCGACCGGCCCACCGATCCCCGGCTGCCGTTCGGCACCGGCACCCCGAAGGAGCTGTGATGGCGACGGAGACCGTACGGCTCACCACCGCGCAGGCGCTCGTACGGTTCCTCGCGCACCAGTACAGCGAGCGCGACGGCCGGGAACAGCGGCTGATCCCGGGCGTCTGGGGCATCTTCGGGCACGGCAACGTGGCGGGGCTCGGACAGGCGCTGCTCCAGGCGGACCGTACCGGCGAGGCGGACCTCCCCTACCACCTGGCCCGCAACGAGCAGGGCATGGTGCACGCCGCCGTGGCCTTCGCGAAGATGCGCGACCGGCTCTCCGCGTACGCCTGCACCGCGTCCACCGGTCCCGGCTCCACCAACATGATCACGGGCGCGGCGCTGGCCACCACCAACCGGCTGCCGGTGCTGCTGCTGCCCAGCGACATGTTCGCCACCCGCGCCGCCGACCCGGTGCTCCAGCAGTTGGAGGACACCCGGGGCGGCGACGTCACCGTCAACGACGCCTTCCGCCCGGTCTCCAAGTACTTCGACCGGATCAGCCGGCCCGAACAGCTCGTCCCCGCCGCGCTCGCCGCGATGCGGGTGCTCACCGACCCGGTGGAGACCGGCGCGGTGACGCTCTGTCTGCCGCAGGACGTGCAGGCCGAGGCGTACGACTGGCCGGTGGCGTTCTTCCGCCGCCGCGTCTGGCACATCGGCCGGCCCGTGCCGGAGCCCGCCGCGCTGAGCCGCGTCGCCGACGTGCTGCGCACCGCGCGCAGGCCGCTGCTCGTCGCGGGCGGCGGGGTGGTGTACTCGGGCGCCGAGGCCGCGCTGCGCCACTTCGCGGAGGCCACCGGCATCCCGGTCGCGGACACCCACGCCGGCAAGGGCGCGCTGCCCTGGGACCATCCGAGCGCGGTCGGCGGCCTCGGCTCGACCGGTACGGCGGCGGCCAACGCGCTGGCCGCCGAGGCGGACGTCGTCATCGGTGTCGGCACGCGCTACAGCGACTTCACCACCGCGAGCCACACCGTGTTCGGCGACCCCGACGTGCACTTCGTCAACCTGAACGTGGCCCGGCTCGACGCGGTGAAGCACTCCGCCGAGCCGCTGGTCGCGGACGCCCGGCTCGGGCTCCAGGCGCTGGAGCGGGAGCTGGACGGCTGGCAGGCCGACGACGCCCACCGGCAGCGGGCGCTGGAGCTGGCGGCCGAGTGGCGGCGTACCGCCGAGGGATGCTTCTCCGCCGGCCATGGGCCGCTGCCCGCGCAGACCGAGATCCTGGGCGCGCTGCGCCGGTCGCTCGACGACCGGGACGTCGTGATCAACGCGGCGGGCTCGATGCCCGGCGACCTCCAGATGCTGTGGCGCTCGCGCGATCCGAAGGCGTACCACGTCGAGTACGCGTACTCCTGCATGGGGTACGAGGTGGCCGCCGGGCTCGGCGCGAAGATGGCCGATCCGAGCCGCGAGGTCGTCGTCCTGGTCGGGGACGGCTCGTATCTGATGATGGCCCAGGAGATCGTCACCATGGTCTCCGAGCGGATCAAGGTCATCATCGTGATCGTCCAGAACCACGGCTTCGCCTCGATCGGCGCGCTGTCGGAGTCGCTGGGTTCGCAGCGCTTCGGTACCCGCTACCGCTACCGGGACGCGGAGAGCGGGCAGCTCGACGGCGAGGTCCTCCCCGTCGATCTGGCCGCCAACGCCGCCTCGCTCGGCGCCGATGTGCTCCCCGCCGCGACGGTCGAGGAGTTCGTCCGGGCGATGGCCGGGGCACGGGCCTCGGAGCGGACGACGGTCGTGCACGTGGAGACGGATCCGTACGGGCCGAACCCGCCCGGCAGCGCCTGGTGGGACGTCCCGGTCGGCGAGGTCTCCGAGCTGGAGTCGACGCGGCGGGCGTACGGGACCTACCGCGACGCCAAGCGCTCCCAGCGCCACTACCTCTGACGCGGGGGCCGTCTCCCCTCCTCCCCCTGAACCCGCCGACGTCCTCTGATCCGAAAGGGCAACACCCCCATGACTGTGCGCATCGGTGTCATCGGCACCGGAATGATCGGCCAGGACCACATCCGCCGGCTCACCCAGGTGATCACCGGCACCCGGGTCACGGCGGTCTTCGACATCGACACCGCGCGGGCCGAGGAGGTCGCCGCGTCCGTCGGCGCCCGCGCCCTGGCCACCGGGCGCGAGGTCGTCGACGCGCCCGACGTGGACGCCGTCGTCGTCACCTCGTGGGGCCCGACCCACGCGGAGCACGTGCTCCGCGCCATCGACGCCGGCAAGCCGGTCTTCTGCGAGAAGCCGCTCGCCACGGAGGCCGAGGACTGTCTGCGGATCATCGACGCGGAGACCGCCCACGGCTCCCGGCTCGTCCAGGTCGGCTTCATGCGCCGGTACGACGCCGGCTACCGCGAGATGAAGAAGGTCGTCGAGTCGGGCGCCATCGGCACCCCGCTGATGGTGCACTGCGCGCACCGCAACGCGACGGCCCCCGCCTCCTACACCTCCGCGATGGCCGCGCAGGACACCGCCGTCCACGAGATCGACGTCCTGCGCTGGCTGCTGGACGACGAGATCCGCTCCGTACAGGTGGTGACACCGCGCAGGACCGGCAAGCGGCACGCGCACCTCCAGGACCCGCAGATCATGCTCTTCGAGACCGCCGAAGGGGTCAGGATCGATCTGGAGGTCTTCGTCAACTGCCAGTACGGCTACGACATCCAGTGCGAGACCGTCGGCGAGGAGGGCGTGGTGCGCCTCCCCGATCCCGCCGCCGTCTCGGTACGGCGTGCGGGGCAACTCTCCACCGGGATCCTCCAGGACTGGCAGGGCCGCTTCGAGAGCGCCTTCGACACCGAGTTCCGCGAGTGGGCCGCGTCCGTCGCGGCGGGCACCGAGCCCACCGGCCCCTCGGCGTGGGACGGCTACGCGGCCACCGTCATCACCGGCGCGCTCGTCGAGGCGCTGGAGTCCGGCGGGATCGTACGGGTCGACGCGCTGGAGAAGCGGCCCGCCTTCTACGGAGGGGACACGCGCTGAGGATCGCCCGCGCCCCGGAGGCCCACCCCGCACACCTTCCACCTCCCCGGCGCGGAGCCGGGCGCGGACATCGCGCGGATGCTGCGGTACACGGGCGCGTTCACGCGGGAACGCGTCACGAAGGAACGCGTCACGAAGGAACGCGTCACGAAGGAACTGGTCCGCCGAGCTCCGGGGGCCGCTCGCGCGTCCCCCGCCGCTCCGGCGCGTACCGGAGCAGCAGGGTCGCGGCGTCGTCGTGCAGCGGCCCCGCCACATGGCGTACGAGATCCCTGCGCAGCGCCTCCAGCGCGGTCGCGGGGTCGGGGTGGGCGAGGAGCCGCGCGCGCTCGCCGAGCGGGTAGAACGTCCCGGCCGCGTCCCGCGCCTCCGTCACCCCGTCGGTGTAGAGCAGGAGTTGGTCGCCGGGGGCGAACTCCGCCCGGAAGGGCCGGGGGCCCTCGGTGCCGTGCGCCTCCAGGCCGAGGGGCAGCGCGTACTGGTCGGGCTCGGGGAACTCCACCGCGCCGTCCGCGCGCACCAGCATGGGCGGGGGATGCCCGTAGTTGAGGAAGACGGCGCCGCCGTCCCCGCCGAACTCCGCGATCAGCGCGGTGACGAACTTCTCGCCGTCCAGCTCCCGGCTCATGGCCCGCTCCACCCGGGCGCCGACCCTGGTCAGTTCGGGCTCGTCGTGCGCCGCCTCGCGGAACGCCCCGAGGACGACCGCGACGGTCTCCACCGCTTCGAGCCCCTTGCCCTGGACGTCGCCGACGATGACGCGGACGCGGTCCTCCCCGACGGCCACCTCGTACAGATCGCCCCCGATCCGGGCCTCCGCCACGGCCGAGGTGTACGAGACGGCGGCGCGCAGCGGCCCCGCCGTGGGCGGTACGGGGCGGAGAAGGGCGCGCTGGGCCACCTCCGCGATCGAACGGACGCTGGCGAGTTCGGCCTCGCGGCGCTGGCGCATCACGACCGCGACGAGGCTCGCGGCCGTCGCACCCGCGACCGAGCCGAGCGCGGTGTAGCCGCGGCGGCTCTGCACCAGCCCGTCGTACAGCCCGAGTGTGAGACAGCACACGAGGGCGAGGGCGCCGATGAAGGCGGTACGCCGCCAGCCGCCGACGAGTCCGGCGAAGGCGGGGCCGAGCGAGAAGAGCGGCAGGAAGCCGACCCTGGGCCCGGCGATCAGCTCCACCAGGGCGACCACGGCGAGCGCGGCGAACGGCAGAACGCCCAGGACAACGGGGGTGGAGAGGTCACCGCCCGTGGCGGGGTGCCCGGTCGGCGGGGAGGTACGCGCGCCGGTGCGCGGGCCGGCCTTCGCACCGCGTCCGCGCCCCCGCCCTGTGGCCGGTCCGGCAGCGGGGGCCGCGCCGGGGCCGGTGTCAGGACGCGCGCCGGACCCTGTGCGGGACCGGCCTTCCGATCGGTCCTCCCGCAGCATGTCCGCTCCCGCCTCGCCCATGTTTAGACTATGCAAAGGTTCTGTTGTCAAAGCATCGTGAAAGCTCCATGAACGTCCCGTCGTTATCGAATCGACGCCGTCATCCGGCCTCTCCGGTGCCAGGAGGTGCAGGGCTGTGACCCGACCGTCCCCGCCGCCGCGCGCGAGTCCCTCCAGCGGATGGCGTCGGAGACTGGCCGCGCTGCCGATCCTCCTCTACCGCGCGGGCCTCGGGCCGCTGTTCGGCCGGCGGACGCTGCTGCTGATCCACACGGGACGGGTCCCGGGGCTGTCGCGGCAGGATGTGATCGGGGTCGTGGAGCAGGACGCGGCGCCCCGGAGCTGGACCGTCGCCTCCGGCTCGCCCGCGTCGGCGCACTGGTACCGGAATCTGCGGCACACCCCCCAGGTCACCATCCAGACCGGCCGCCGCTACCACGCCGTCACGGCCCACTTCGTCCCTCCGGAGGAGTGCGGTCTGATCATGGAGCGGTACGCGCGGACCCGCCCCCGCGCGGCGCGGGCGCTCTGCTCGTCGCTGGGCCTGGCCCCGGAGGCCGACGGCGACCGGGGGTACCGGGGGGCGGGCGAGCGGATCGCCTTCGTACGGCTGGAGGAGTCCCGGCCGTCGTTCCCCCGCCCCGCGTCCGCCCCGGACCGGGAACCCCCGGCTTGAACCGGGGCGGGCTCCCCCACGTACTACCTCCTCAAGACAGGTTGTCGCCGGACTCCGTACTTCCCGGGCCCCGTGCGCACACCGTTCGACGCACTTGAGGGACCGGAGGAACGATCCATGCGCTCCAGGCACCGCCCGGCGATGCTCATGGCCTGCCTGCTCGCCTTGCTGGCGATCAGCGCCACCGCCTGCTCCGCACCCGCCGGGAGCGCGGGGCCCGGGTCCGGGGCCACCGTGGGGGTCGGCCCGGCCGGGGCCGCCGGCTCCGACGCGCCGGAGGGCTGGCGCGAGGGCGGCTGGCGCGACTGGGACGCGGCGGACTGGGCGCGGGAGGCCGCCGCGTTCATCAACCCGGTCATCGAGGGGCTGTGGATTCCGGGCCGGATGCGCCAGGGCACCAGCGCGGACCAGCCGGTGGACGGGGAGTTCGAGGACGCGGGCGTCTCCGACCCGGAGCCCGAGCCCGTCCCGGCGCGGCCGGCGCCCGTCTCGTACCGCGACAACGCCCCGATGGTCGGCAAGCTCTTCTTCGACACCCCCGAGGGCCCCTCGGTCTGCTCCGCGACGGTGGTGACGGACCCGGCGAACCCCGGTGCCTCGAACCTGGTGTGGACGGCCGGGCACTGTGTGCACGCGGGGGCGAAGGGCGGCTGGTTCCGCAACATCGTCTTCGTCCCGTCGTACAACGACGAGGGGCTGGAGGGGGCGGCCCTGGCGGGGGTGCGCAAGAGCCGGCTCTCGCCGTTCGGGATCTGGTGGGCGGACTGGGCGCAGACCTCACCGCAGTGGATCTCCGAGGGGACCCCGTCGGGCGGCAAGGGTTCGCCGTTCGACTTCGCCGTGCTCCATGTGAAGAAGCCGGCGGGGAGCGGCTTCACCTCGCTGGAGGAGACGGTCGGCGGCGCCTCGCGCGTCATGTTCGACGCGCCGTCGCCGACGAAGATCGCGGGGATGGGCGTCTGGGGGTATCCGGCGGCGGAGCCCTTCGACGGTGAGCGGATGTTCATCTGCCGGGGCCGCCCCGGCCGGCTCTCGGTCAGGGACGACCAGCCGCCGCTGTACCGGATCGGCTGCACGATGACGGGGGGCTCCTCCGGCGGCGGCTGGTTCATCGAGGACGCGAAGGGGCTGCCCGCGCTGGTGAGCAACACGTCGATCGGCCCGACGGCGCAGACCTGGCTGGCGGGGCCGCACCTCGGCGCCGGGGCCAAGGCGGTCTACGAGGCCGTCAGCGACAAGTTCGCCTGAGCGGGGGGCGGCTCGGGGGGCCGCAGGGGGCACCGGAGGTACGGGAGGTGCGCGGCCGGTGCGCGCGGCGGGCAGACTCACGGTGTCGCCGGGGCTCCGGCGTCTCCCGTACGGATACGAAAGCGAGATCCGAAGGTGCCGCACATCATCGTCGAGTACACCCCGAACCTGGCCGAGGAGCTGGACGTCGACACCCTGCTCGACGCCCTGCACGAGACCGCCCGCACGCTGGAGGTCTTCCCCCGCTGGGGCACCCGGACCCTCGCCATGCCGGCGACCGCCGCGCGGGTCGGGGACCGTCCGGAGGCCGGGCCGGAGAACGGCCATGTGCAGATCAGGCTGACCATCGCGCCCGGCAGGCCCGAGGAGGTCAGGAGCCGGATAGCGGACGAGCTGTTCGCGACGGCGGAGAAGCATCTGGAGCCGATCGCCGCCCGCCGTCCGGTCGGGTTCCAGCTCACCCTCACCGAGTTCGACCCCACGGTGACCCGGACCGGTGGCAGCATCGCCGGCTCCCCGACCCACCGGCCGCCGCTGGACGCGTAGCCGCGGGCGGCCGTCGCGGGCGGCCCGTCGCGGGCGGCCGTCGCGGGCGGTCCGTCGCCGGGCGGTCCGTCGCCGGGCGGCCGGTGGACCGGGACTCCGTGGCCGGGCGGCCCGCGCCCGTGCCGCGCCTCCGTCTCGCGCTCCCCCCCCCCGCCCCCCCCCCCCCCGGGGGGGGGGCGGGGGGGGGCCCGCGCCACGGCGAGACGGATTTTGAGGGAGAGCGGCGCGCCCGGGGGCTGGCCCG